>NZ_JASEWO010000256.1:0-4535 GCF_030024295.1 Pantoea sp. Pa-EAmG | reverse complement strand
ATGGTAACGTCACCATTGCTGGCGTTCATTACAGCGTCTATAACCACGGCGATGCTGAACTGCTGGTGCAGGAAGGGGTGAAAGTCGAGCTCGTGTAAGTTTTTCTTCTCCTTTTTAGGTGAGCTTGAGGTAAAAGCCGCAGCAGGGATGCTGCGGCTTTTTTTGTTGGGTTTGGTGCGGTCTGGCCCTCACCCCGGCCCTCTCCCGCTCGCGGGAGAGGGGGAAAAAACACACAGCGTGCACGCGGGAGAGGATGAAAAGACACATAGCGCGCACGCGGGTGAGGGAGAAAAGACATACCGCACGAGAGAGAGAGGAGCTACAGGCGGCAGAAACCAGCCTCTACTCCGCCGCCGTCAGCGCCGCGGGTTTGTCCTTAACAAAGTCCGGTAGATCGCTGATGCGCTCTGGCGGCAGCGGTTTGCCCAGCAGGAAGCCCTGCAGGGTGTCGCAGCCGAGCCCGGTGAGGAACGCCTGCTGATCCTGGGTTTCCACGCCTTCGGCCACCACTTTGAGATCCAGCGACTGCGCCAGTGCGACGATGGCGGAGACGATGGTTGCGTCTTCCGATTTCGCCTGCAGCTCGTTAACAAAAGCGCGGTCGATTTTCAGCTCGCTGGCCGGTAAGCGCTTGAGATACAGCAGGCTTGAGTAGCCGGTGCCGAAGTCATCAATCGAGGCTTTTACCCCCATGCTGGTCAGCTCGGTGAGGATGCGCACGCTCTCTTCCGGATCGCGCATCGCCGTGGTTTCGGTGACCTCCAGCGTCAGTAGCTCCGCCGGGATCTGGTGCTGTTCCAGCGCCTGCGTCACGGTGTCGACCAGGTTGCACTGCTCAAACTGCAAGGCAGAGAGGTTCACCGCCACCGACCAGTGCGGATGGCCCTGCTGGTGCCAGATGTGCAGCTGGCGGCAGGCTTCGTTGATCACCCAGTTGCCGATATTAATGATCATGCCGGTCTTCTCGGCAATCGGCAAAAACTTGTCCGGCGTCAGCAGGCCGCGCGTCGGGTGCTGCCAGCGCAGCAGCGCTTCGAAGCCAATGATCGGCCCGCTCGGCGCGCAGTACTTAGGCTGATAGAACAGACGCAGCTCGTTGCTATCCAGCGCCTGCCACAGGTCGTTATTAAGCTGCAGCTGCGACTGCGCCAGCGTGTTCATGGACGGCTGGAAGAAGTTGTAGCCGTTGCGGCCGTTGTTCTTGGTGTGATACATCGCGGCGTCGGCGTTAAACATCAGCTCGCGCTCGTCCTTGCCATCACCGGGATAAACGGCGATGCCGATACTCAGCGACACCATCAGCTCGTAGCGTGACACGCTAAACGGGCGATCCACGGCTTTTACCAGCGCATCCGCCACCGCTGCGGCATCATTGGGATCGCCGATCTCAATCAGCAGCACGAATTCGTCACCGCCCAGCCGCGCCAGCGTGTAGTGCCCTTTCATCTGGTCGGTCATGCGCTTGGTTACCGCAATCAGCAGGTTATCGCCGACGTGGTGACCAAAAGCATCGTTGACCGCTTTGAAACCGTCGAGATCCATAAACATCAGCGCAAACTGCGAGCGCTCGCGGTTGGCCTTGTTGATCGCCTGCTCGAGACGATCCTCCAGCAGGATGCGGTTCGGCAGTCGCGTCAGATTATCGTGCAGCGCCAGCTGCGCCAGCTCGCGGTTGGCCTCTGCCAGCGAGCGCGCGAGGATCGAGGTACGCGCCTGCATACGCGCGTCGAGCATCGAAACCAGCAGCGTAATGCCGAGGATCGCCAGCGTCACCACCGTGACCAGCATCGCCAGCCAGTCGCTGTTCACACCGTGATGCGTGGCGTGACTGTGCATCGGGAAGTTCGCCGCCGCCATGCCGGTATAGTGCATGCCGGCAATGGCGCAGCCCATCACCACGGCCGCCCCGACGCGCAGTAGCGTGACGCGGTCATGCCCTTCGCGCAGGTTGAACGCCAGCCACAGCGCGGCACCGGAAGCCACCAGCGCAATCAGCACCGAAACCGCAATCCAGCCCCAGTTCCAGCTGATGCCCGGTTCAAACATCAGCGCCGCCATGCCGGTGTAGTGCATCGCCACCACGCCGGATCCCAGCACCAGCGCGCCGCCCAGCAGCCGTCGCCACGGCAAGTCGCCGGACGAGCACACCAGCCACAGGGCAAAGATGGAGGCAAGAATCGCCACCACCATTGAGGCGGCGGTGAGCAGCGGATCGTAGCTCATCACCATATCCAGGCTCATCGACAGCATGCCGATAAAGTGCATGGCCCAGATGCCCACGCCCATGGCGAAACCGCCGCCCAGCAGCCAGACCAGCGCCACCCGGCCGGTGGAGGAAGCGACGCGCCCCGCCATATCCAGCGCGGTAAACGAGGCCAGCATCGCTACCAGTATCGAAACGAGAACGGTAAACGCATCGTACGAAGTCACTAACATAGTGATTTCCCATATAAAAAAGCTGTGTTAAGTCAGCTGTGGTGTTGTTGAAATGAAAAAGAAAATGTTGGTTTTATAATTGAAATTATCGGCAGACCGGCTGCCGATATGAGTCACTGAACGATGAAAGCTTCCGATGTGAAGGAGAACAAAAATTGCTGGTCAGGCGCCGGTGAGCGGCAGCACGTTGTCAGGAAAGTGCGGCGCAATCGGCGTTGACGCGGTGAATTCGCCGATGCGCTCCGCCGGCGTCGGTTTGCCCAGCAGATACCCCTGCAGCGTGTCAAAGCCGAGACCGGTCAGCAGGCGCTGCTGCTCTTCGGTCTCCACGCCCTCCGCCACCATGCGCAGGTTAAGGCTTTGCGCCAGCGTCAGCATGGCGGTTACCACGGTTGCATCCTCGCTGTCGGCACGCAGGCTGTTAATGAAGGCGCGATCAATTTTCAGCTCGCTGGCCTCAAGATGCTTGAGGTGCAGCAGATTGGCGTAGCCAATGCCGAAGTTGTCGATGGCCACTTTGACGCCAAGCCGCTGCAGTTCGGCGATGCGCTGCTGGCTGAACTGCGGATCGCGCATGGCGATGTTTTCCGTGATTTCCAGCATCAGCGCGCCTTCCGGCAGCTGGTAGCGCTGCAGCGTCTGGCGCAGCGTGTCGATCAGATCGCGCTGATGAAACTGCAGTGCGGAGAGGTTAACCGAGACGCTCCAGTCGCGGTTACCCTCGTCATGCCACTGTCGCAGCTGGCGGCAGGCTTCGTTGATCACCCAGTTGCCGAGCGCCACAATCTGGCCGGTTTTCTCGGCGCGCGCCAGAAACATATCCGGCATCAGCAAGCCGCGGCGCGGATGCTGCCAGCGCAGTAACGCCTCAAAACCCATCAGAATGGTCCCGCCCGCGCGAAACTTCGGCTGGTAGAACAGGCGCATCTCCTGGCACTCCAGCGCGTTCCATAAATCGTTGGCCAGCGCCAGCTGATGCTGCGCCACCGCGCTCATCACCGGTTCAAACAGGCTCCAGCCGTTACGCCCGCTGTGCTTGGTGTGGTACATGGCCGAGTCCGCGTTGAACATCATCTCCTGCGGGCTGCGGCCATGCTGCGGGAAGATCACAATGCCGATGCTGAGCGAGACGCGCAGCGAGTAACGATCCAGCTCAAACGGTGCATCAATGCTGTGCACCAGCCGCTGCGCCAGCGCTTCAGCCTGCGTTGCCGCGTACTGTGGACACAGCATGACAAACTCATCGCCGCCGAGGCGTGCCAGCAAAATGTCCGCATCCAGCTGGCTGCGCAGCCGTTCCGCCACGGCGACCAGCAAACGATCGCCGACGTGATGCCCCCAGGTATCGTTCACCGCTTTGAAGCCGTCGAGATCCATAAACATCAGGGCAAAGGGTTGGTCATACAGCGTCGCGTGTTTGATTTGCGTGCTGAGCTGCTGGTCCAGCATCACGCGATTGGGCAGTGCGGTGAGATTATCGTGCAGCGCCAGCTGGCGCAGCTCGCTGTTGGCGCGCCGCAGCCGGGCGGCAAGACGCGCCGCGCGCAGCTGGGCGTCCAGCATCGAGATCAGCAGCGTCAGACCGAGAATCGTGAGCGTGATGATGGTTACCCACACCGCCAGCCCCTCCTGTCCCATGCCGTGGTGCTGCATGCTGCCTGGGGCGCTGAACTGCGCGGCCGCCATGCCGGTGTAGTGCATGCCGGCAATCGCTACCCCCATCGCCAGCGCCGCGCAGGCGCGCATCAGCAGCAGGCTCTCGCCGTGGCGCAGGTGAAACGCCAGCCACAGCGCAGCACCGGATGCGCCGTAGGCAATCAGTACCGACAGTGCCACCAGGCGCAAATCCCAGTGAATGGCGGGTTCAATCAGCAGCGCAAGCATGCCGAGATAGTGCATGGCAACCACGCCGCTGCCGAGGATCACCGTGCCGCGCAGCAGCCGGCGGCGCGTCAGATGGCTGCCCTGCAGGCCCTGCGCAAAGGCGAAGATGCTGGTGAGAATTGCCAGCAGCAGCGAGAAGGCGGTGAGCGGAATGTCATAGCGCATGGTCATCGGCATCATCATCGCCAGCATGCCAATGAAGTGCATCGCCCAGA
>NZ_JASEWO010000255.1:0-4540 GCF_030024295.1 Pantoea sp. Pa-EAmG | reverse complement strand
TCCATAAACATTTTGAGTTAACAAAAATTCTAGCAAGCTCCCTAAACTCTTTACTTTACTAATCTCTTGTTCTGAGTTCATTGATAAAGTAAAGATGAGAGCTACACTAAAAACTAGTAAAACATAGAAAAAAGGTTGATAACGCTCGCGAAGCAATTCACTCTCAATATTCATAATACTTAAACTTAATAAAAATAATTAATCTTATACCAAAAAAATAAGGAGGCTCATCACCTCCCACATAATTAATTCAAAGCTTGCACTGACTGCTGTAAACCTTTCTGAATGTCCTGTACATGGTTAAGTTCATGCGGTTGCTGCGGCTCTGGTTTAAATTCATCAATATAAAATTCCTCAACGATATCCAACCCCTCCTCACTGCCAATTTCAGCGTAAATAATTTCTGCGTTACCAGAGTAGAATTGTAATACCTCTCTGCTATTTCCTCTTACATCAATGGAGTAAACTCGCCCCAGTTCTTTCCCGCTTTCATCAAAGAAGCTGATGTAGGATTTGGAACTTTCCCAATCAAGTGCGGTGAGTTCAAAGTAATTTATTTTTTCCTGGAAATTAACTTTTTGCACGAACTCATTAACATTGCTATCTTTTCGGATGACGAAAAGACCGCCCCAGCGCTCATGATCTTCTATTGCTGTAGTAACATTGTCATGCTTTTTATAGATAAATGTCAGGTTCCCGTAATTAACATCTTTATTGATATTGACAGGGGTAATGTCTTCAAAGTTGTAAACATGAGTAATGGTTTCACTGTCAATAATGTTTAACGAATAATTTGCACTATAGCTAGTTCCATTAGTGGTTTTCGCCCTGAAATCCCAGTTACCATATTCCAGCTCGTCCTTGGGCGTAAACGACCAGCGGCCATTCGCATCCGCAACCGTTGACCCGCTATGCCAGGTTTTGCCGTCGCGTGAGTACTCAACCTGCACAACCGCATTCGCCTCGGCACTGCCGCGCAGTTCCGGCTGAGTATCATTGGTCAGCCCGCCCGATTTCACCTCACCGGTGATTTTGCCCACATCATCCCAGGCCATAGCGATCTCTGGTGCGACGCTGCCCGGCGCCACAATCTGCAGCCCAAATGGTTTACCGTTTGCATCACGGGTTGACGATCTCCCGGCCTGAAACTCATACGTCCCCGGCACCAGTCGATCAGTCTCATACTCCCAGCGGCCATCGGCGCCGGCAGTCACGCTGTCCAGCAGTTCCCATGCGCCCAGCACATTGCGATAGTGGATATACACCAGGCTGTTAGACTCGGCGCGGCCGTGCAGGTTTGGCGTGCGGTCATCGGTAATCGCGCCGTTGCCGAGCATGCCAGTGAACGGGCCAAAGTCATCGTAAGCGTGGGTGATTTCCGTTTTTGCCGCCGGTGCGAGATCGATATCCAGTTTAAACTCATCGGTCCAGCCGCTGCCGGCATTGGCGCGGAATTCCCAGTTACCGGCACCCAGCGCCGGGTTTGGCGTCCAGCTCCAGCTGGTGCCGTTCATTACCGCATTGCCGCCGTCGATCCATTCACCTTTATCGTTGCGATACTGAATGCGCACCACGCTGCCTTCCGGTGCGCTGCCGCGCAGATCGGGCGTGGTGTCATCGGTAATGCCGCCGCTTTTCAGTGAGCCGGTCAGGCTGCCGGCGTTGTCGATAGCCTCAATGATTTTGGCCACGCCGCCCGGATCGCTCGGCACGTCGCCGTCTTTTCCGATGGTAATGTTAAACTCATCGGATACTTTGCCCTCGCGCACCTTACCGGCAAAGGTTTCCGCCGCCACCAGCGTCAGGTTGTGACGGCCATCCGCCAGGTCCACATTCGGTTCCAGCGTCCACAGACCGGTTTTCTCGTCAGCTTTGGCGCTGCCGATCACGGTGTTGCCTTCTTTCAGATACACCACGGTGCCCTTTTCGGCGATGCCGGTCAGGGTCGGGCGGCGGTCGTCGGTCATTTTACCGGCGTCAAAGCTGCCGGTAATGGCGCCCTGATCGTCGTACAGGTTAAGCAACGTCGGTGCGACCGGCGGCGTGGTGTCGACGATCAGCGTGCGCTGTGACGGCGTACTGAGGTTACCGGCGGTGTCGATGGTCATAAAGGAGAGGCTGTATTCGCCGTCGGTCAGCGCTTCCGGTGGCGTCCACTTCCAGCTGCCGTCCTGCGGGTTGATGTCGACAAAGAAATTCCTGTCGCCAAGCGTAATCATTACCTGGCCGCCTTTGCCCACTTCTGAGTTGATGATGCCGGAGAAGGTTGGGGTGTTGGTGTCGCGCTCGAGGTACTTCACCTCTTTAAAATCAAACAGATCCATGGAGTTTTTCCTGTGTTTTATGTTGGGTCTATTGCAGCAAAGCCCGCTGCGCCTTGTTATAAAGTGCGCATTTTGTAATAGATGACGTAAAACGCTGTATGAGACCTGTCCCGAAGGGAGAAAAGTCCGAACGGGTGAAAAGCCGGGGAAAGAGGGCAGGGTGATGCCGTGCTAAGCGCACGGCATCGGGGGTTACACCAGTTGCAGTTGCACGCCGTCCTGCACCAGCAGTTCGGCGTCGCCGTGACTCCAGACGTGGTATTGCGTACCGGCGATGGTCAGGGTGCCGGTCTGCTGCGTCCAGCCATCAACCGCTTCGCCTACCGGCAGAATATCCTGCAGCTGCACGCTGTCGCCCGGCTTGCCTTTCACCAGCAGCTGGGTGCTGTCATCCTCAATGAACAGCCCTTTGCCACCTTCGCTCAGCAGCTGGTGGAGCGTCAGCGCGTCCGGCTGGGCTTCATCCTGCGCCTGCTGATCGAACGCGGCGTCCGGGCTGACGTCGAGCACGAATTTGCTGCTCCAGTTGCTCTTCATCTCACCGGTCGAGGCGCGCGCCTGATATTCCCACACGCCAGGCTGATGCAGATACGGCGAGGTGAAGCTCCATTTGCCGTCGGCATCGACCAGCACGCTGCCGGCGTGGCGCAGGCCTTCACCCTGCACGCCATATTCGATCTCAATCACCTGGCCCGGCGTGCCGCTGCCGTGCAGCGTTGGCGTGGTGTCATCGGTTGAGTCATGCTGATAAACCGGCCCCTGTAGCGGACCCGCGTTGTCCCAGGCGTAGTCGATGGTCGGTTCCAGCGGCGCGCCGGGGATCACCAGCAGCTCAAACTTATCGCTCCACGCGCTGGCTTTACCATCGGCCACGCCGCGCGAGCGGAAACCCCATTCGCCAAAATAGGTCAGTTCGAAGCCGGCGAACTGCCAGTTGCCCTGCGCATCGACCGTCACGCTGCCCGCGCTGTGCCAGCCGCTGTTACTCAGGTTGTACTCAATCTCGACGATGCTGCCCGGCGCACCGCGACCTTCCAGCACCGGCGTTTTATCGTCGGTGGTGCCGCGATGGTACACCTGGCCGGTATGGGCGCCGGTATCGTCCCGCGCACAGTCGATAGCCGGACGCAGATTTTCCAGCGCCGACATATTAAGGCTGAAATCCGGGCGGTAGTCGTCTTTGCTGTTCTCGTAGGAAGCGTAGAAGGTGTAGATGCCGTCACCGCTGATCATCGCGCGTGACTGAATCACCCAGTCACCGTTGGCATCGGTTTT
Source organism: Pantoea sp. Pa-EAmG (assembly GCF_030024295.1). Classification (NCBI taxonomy): domain Bacteria; kingdom Pseudomonadati; phylum Pseudomonadota; class Gammaproteobacteria; order Enterobacterales; family Erwiniaceae; genus Pantoea; species Pantoea sp. Pa-EAmG. The sequence goes on along the minus strand of NZ_JASEWO010000255.1, from coordinate 941 downwards.
AACGCTGCCTTTATAGCCGATGCCGCCGTGATCGTTCTGCGCGAACAGATAAACGATGCTGTTCGGCTCCGCGCGGCCCACGATCAGCGGCGAGAAGTCGTCGGTGGTGGAACCGCTGGCGAGCTGGCCCTGTACGGTGCCGACATCGTCAATGGCGTAGCTGATGGTCGGCGGCACCGGTCCGCTTTCAACCACAGTGATGTCGAAATGTTCAGAAGGTTCGCTGACACGGCCAAACTCGTCGGTCGCGGTGACGGTTAGCTGATGGCCGCCCGCGCCCAGCAGCGGCTCCAGCGACCATTCGCCGCTTTTACTGGCCACGGTGCTGCCAATCAGTCTGTCGTGATCGTACAGCCGCACCGTGCTGCCCGGCAGCGCATAGCCCTGCACTTTGGGCGTGGTGTCATCAATGGTGTGTCCGCGTCCGACCGGGCCGGTTTCGCTGCCGACATCGTCAAACAGCGCGGTGATCGCCGGTTTGTCCGGCACCGAGAGCGCGACGTCAACAGAGAACGGATGCGGTTCGCCGCTGTCGCCGATGCGCGCCATCATGTCGTGGCTGCCTTCGCTCAGCGAGAACGGCGGCTGAAATGACCAGCTGCCGTCGGCGGCAATCGGCGTGCTGTAGTGGTGATCATTGATAATGAATTCAATGATTTCACCGGCCTGCGCCGGCAGGCTGCCGCTCAGCAGCGGATAAGGTGTGCCCACTCGCAAGGTATTAATGGATGAAAAGGGGTCAAAGCTGAGAGGTGTTAGCATAAGTATTCTCCACCAAAATCAACAACGGCGTGATTACCGTTGCCTGCCCAGCATAAAGGGGGAGGGGATGGCGGCATGTACCAGAATCGTCTCGTTTCTAAGACTGATCGTAATAAGTTCTGCTAATGAAAAAGGCATTAAAAAGAGTGGGATATGGCTCATGATATTGTTTGTTGGGG
>NZ_JASEWO010000254.1:0-4672 GCF_030024295.1 Pantoea sp. Pa-EAmG | reverse complement strand
CGTTCAGGCAGCGAAATATGCTGGGGTAATGGCATAAGAAATCAGCAAAAAGCAAAAGCCGGTCATAAGCAGAATGTGTCGCGAATTAAGAGAGGTGCTTTGATGCAGCAAGGGATGAAGAGCAGTGTTGAAGGATAATACGGTTTATCCCGGTGATGATTAATGGAACGCGTAAATTGATGACTTTGCTTGATCGCTGCCGGGATGTGAGTCTGGTTCAGGGAAAGCCATCAGATCGCAAAGGCGGCGTAAATACATCCCTGTAGCCTCGACCGCCGCATCCATGCGGCGGACGCTTTGCTCTCCTGATGGCCTTCCCTTCCCTTTTGGCATATGTACCGCTGCAATCAGTCATGCCACGCCAAACGGCAGCCAGTAAACCTTCAACCATCACCGAAGCCGGATAAAGGGTGGAATGCGGGGCCGTGGAGTAAAGCGTCACACGCCATGGATGGCGTGTGCCGAGCGATCAGGGACGAGACAGCGTCTTTACGGAGCGGTCGCGTATTTCACCCTGAGAGTGCAAATACGACAGACGAAAAAAAAACCTGCTTTTTGCAAAGCAGGTTTCTTGAATGATGGTCGGCGAGAGAGGATTCGAACCTCCGACCCACTGGTCCCAAACCAGTTGCGCTACCAAGCTGCGCTACTCGCCGATGGGGGCGAATATTACTGCCGTGACTTTAGAGCGTCAATCCCTTTTCCCGAAAATCCGCCTGATTGCCTGGAAAGCAAGCAGTGCCTTAAACACCTGCCTGCTCAATAAGATCCAGGCACGAATTACAGCGCTTTCGCACTGCTGGCAGTGGCAGGTGCCTGGCACCAGTTATTCGCTGCTTTAATACCGCCATCCGGCGAGGTATAACCCAGACACCCTAAAATGGTGTCGAACAACTCAACGTGACGATGGGTTTTGCCGACGCGCTGCTGCGCCTGTAAGCGCTCAAAGTTGCTGCGGTTAGTCGGGTCCTGCAAATACTTATCAGACGCCCATACAATCATCGGCACGCGGAACTGCTCCGGCGGTGCCATCTCGCGCGGCGTACCGTGCAGGTGCATATTTTCGCTGATCGACTCACCGTGGTCCGCGGCATAGAACACAATCGCCTTCTTATCACGCAGCTGATCCAGCACGCTGTCCAGCATGGTATCGACATACAGAATCGAGTTGTCGTAGGCGTTAATCAGCTGGGCTTTGCTGCACTTATCGTCCACGCCTATACACTCAGGCTGATAGCGGGCAAACTCGCGCGGATAACGCTGCGAATAGAGATAGTGCGAACCTTTCGTGTGCAACACCACCAGATGCTTGCCTTTCGGGAAGCGCTGCAGTGAAGCCTGCAGTTCCGGTACCAGCAGCATATCGTCCACCGCTTTGCCCTGATTGCGCTTCTCAGAACCAATCTGCTCACGGAACGAGAAGTTATTCACATCGGCGTTGTCGTAGAACCACACTTCGCTCTGCATGGCGAACAGCTCGGAGGTGAAGCCCAGCTCTTTCATCACCGCAAAAATGTTCTGCTCTTTCAGCGTACGGCCAGGGTTATCCATGGTGCCGCCCTCGCGCACAAACATGCAGCGCAGCGACAGCTTGGTGGCGGTATCACAGGATTCACCGCGGAATGCCACCAGATTCTTCTCTTTCGACAGCTTCGGCGTGGTATCGCGGTTGTAGCCCAGCATGCCCATGTGATCCCAGCGCGTGGTCTCGCCAATCACAAACACTACATAGGTATCGTCAATGCCAGGCGGCGCCACATAGGTAAACTTCTTAGCCGGATCGAGCAACTCCTGGCTGTCCAGCTTCTCGTCCACCTTAGTCCAGGCGAACAGGCCCAGCGCCGCGATCCAGTTCGAAGGCAGATAAGAGTGCGCCACTACGCCGCCATAGCTTGGCAGATCGATATTGGTGAGCTCTTCATTGGCTTTTTGCAGCTTGTCGAAGTAGCGAATCGGCAGCCATACCAGCGCCACGCTCAGCAGCAGGATCACTGTAGGTTTCAGGCGCTGACCGGGGGTTTTCAGCTGTTCAATCAGCGTCAGGCTCAGGTTATTGCGCCAGATCAGCAGCAGCGGCAGTGCGCTCACCAGCACCATCCACAATACAAAGTGCAGCCCGATAACCTCTTTAGAGAGATCGACATCGGTGGTCATGACCGACGCCACGATGCCGTAACCGATCACCACGTTAAAGAACGCCATGTAATAGGCGGCGGCCACCGAAATCACCACCAGCAGGCTGGCGATGACGCGATAAAACCATTTGCCACCCAGCGACAGCAGTCGCATCAGGAAGAAGGTCAGCAGTACGGCCGCGGTCACTTCCGCCGCAGCGGATAACCAGTTGGTGACGGTGGATTTCGTTAAGAAGCCGTCAAAACGGCGATAAAAGATTGGCAAATTCAATAAGATGCCAAGATAGAGCGCCAGCAAAAGCGACAACTTTTGCTGCGTTAAACTTTTAATGTAATTCATATAAATTTCTGTTCCCGACCTGGTGTCGATGCTTCAACCGTAAATGTGACTGTGCAAAGAGCGTAAGGTTCGCTTGCGTAGCAGAAAAGCGTGACCTGGCGAGTAGGATCGGGACGAATCTGAACCCAAATAATCACGATGATGCACGGAGCGCAGCAGTAGAACATTTAACCAATGGTAAGACCAGAAAATTCTTTAGTTCGATGGGATGCGGGATGGTGTTCGTGATAAAAAAGGCTCCCGCAGGAGCCTTTTATGCATGCATCAACTTAGTTGATGATATTCAGCGTCACGTCGATGTTGCCGCGCGTCGCGTTTGAGTACGGACAAACAATGTGTGCCGCATCAACCAGCTTCTGCGCTTCCGCCGCGTCCATCTCTGGCAGATGGATATTCAGTTTTGCTTCAATGCCAAAACCGGTGGGGATAGGACCAATCCCCACTTCGCCCTCAATCCACGCGTCTTTTGGCATGGCGATTTTGTCGCGGCCGGCGACAAATTTCATCGCGCCGAGGAAGCAGGCAGAGTAGCCGGCAGCAAACAGCTGCTCCGGGTTCGTCACCTCGCCGCCCGCGCCGCCCATCTCTTTTGGCACGCCCAGCTTCACGTCCAGCACGTTATCAGACGAGGTGGCGCGGCCATCGCGGCCACCGGTTGCTTTGGCTTTGGCGGTGTAAATCACTTTTTCTAAAGACATCATAACCTCACTATTCGTTATATAATCGCGTGCTATTTATAAGTCACAAGGGAAAACTTCACTCTCAGGATGCCGCCGCAGCGACATCCCTGATGCTCAGGTGGCGCGATTCAGGTTGCCGCGCAGATCGTCCAGCTGCTGTTTCAGCGCCGCCATGGTGTCGGTATCGCAGGCGGTCGCGCACTGTACCGCTTCCGGAATGCTGGCGGCTTTTTCCTGCAGCGCGCGTCCCTGGTCGGTCAGCGTAACCACGACCTGGCGCTCATCCTGACGCGAACGCTGACGGCGCAGCAGACCAGCGCTCTCCAGTCGTTTCAGCAGTGGCGTCAGGGTGGCCGAATCGAGAAACAGCTTTTCACCAATCTCCGATACCGTCAGATCATCCTGATGCCACAGCACCAGCATCACCAGATATTGCGGATAGGTGATCTCCAGCGCCGCCAGCAGCTGGCGATAGACTTTATGCATCGCCAGGTTCGCTGAATAGAGCGCGAAACACAGATGCTGATCAAGCTGGAGTGGCGCAGGCTTCACTTTTTTGTCATCTTGATTACTGTTCATGCGACTCAATATAGATAGCGCGCTAGATAATTGCAAGCAACTTTTTCCTGGAGTGTGAAGATGCGTGATTCACTGGAAGAGCAGGCGCGCCGTTATGCCACGCAGGCACATGCCGATGCGGGCCAGCGTCGTAAATACACCGACGAACCCTATATTGTGCATCCGGCTGCCGTCGCGGAGCTGGTGCGCAGCGTCAGCGATGACGAAGCGATGATCGCTGCCGCCTGGCTGCACGACACGGTGGAGGACACCGCCAGTACTTTACAGGATATTGAAGAACACTTTGGTGCGCGCGTTGCACATCTGGTGGACATGCTTACCGACAGCGCCCAGCCGCAGGCGAAAAATCGTACCGCCCGTAAGCTGGCACACTTTCGCCACACTGCCGAAGCCTCGCCCGAAGCGCAAACCATCAAGCTGGCCGATATCATCGATAACACCCGTGCCATCGTGCAGTTCGATCCCAATTTTGCCCGGGTTTACCTGGTCGAGAAACAGATTCAGATTCAGCTGTTACAGCAGGGCGATCGGCGTTTGTGGCAGCAGGCGAATCACATCATAGAACAGGGCATCGCGCAGCTGGCAAAACCGCCGTACAGCGTGCCGGAGAGCTGGTTTGTCAAACAGGCGGCGAAATACGGTGGTTTAAGCTGAAAAAAACCCGCCGTGCAGGCGGGTCACAGAGAACCGATAGTCGGCGTTATTCCAGCAGCTGTCGGCCCAGATACGGATTGGCCTGCAGCAGTTTCATCAGTTTGCGAGCCGTGGCGGATGGGCGCGTACGTTGCGCTTCCCAGCTTTTTACTGACGAGACGCTCACCCCCATCACGCGGGCGAATTCATCCACCTGCATGCCGGTCATCTCGCGTAAACGCTGCGGTTCGGGAACGGAAACGGTATTGAGTGCAATTTCTGATACGGGAGTCTGTGCATCACGT
>NZ_JASEWO010000253.1:0-4774 GCF_030024295.1 Pantoea sp. Pa-EAmG | reverse complement strand
TGGTGACCGTGCGAATGGGCAAACAGCTGGCCGCTGACCAGCAGCGCCCCCAGAGCCATTGCAAATTTCCCAATATGTGCAGCCAAAATAAAACCCTCACTCCGTTTTATAAGAGGGAGGATGTTATAATATAACATCTCAGATCGCAACCCGTCCGCGCACCCCGTCCTGCTCCATATTTTCACCTCGCCCGCGCTGAATAATGGTACCGCGCGACATCAGCAGATAGCTGTCCGCCAGTTCGGCGGCAAAGTCATAGAACTGCTCAACGAGCAGAATGGCCATATCGCCCCGGTCCGCCAGCGTGCGGATCACCTGGCCGATCTCCTTAATCACCGAGGGCTGGATCCCTTCGGTGGGCTCGTCGAGGATCAGCAGCTGCGGGCGGCTGGCCAGCGCGCGCCCTATCGCCAGCTGCTGCTGCTGGCCGCCGGAGAGATCGCCTCCCCGACGCTGCTTCATCTCTTTTAGCACCGGGAACAGCTGCCAGATCTCCTCGGGGACGCCCTTCGCCTCTCGCGCCGCGAACCGGGAGAGTCCCATCAGCAGATTCTCCTCCACCGTTAAGCGCGGGAATATCTCACGCCCCTGCGGCACATACGCCACGCCGGCCTGTACCCGCTGGTGCGGCTTGCTGTGGGTGATTTTTTTTCCCTGCCAGATCACCTCGCCCGTTTTCGCCGGGATCAGCCCCATCAGGCACTTCAGCAGCGTGGTTTTACCGACGCCGTTACGCCCCAGCAGGCAGGTCACCTCTCCGGCGGCGGCCTCAAAGCTCACGCCGCGCAGAATGTGGCTTCCGCCGTAATACTGATTCATTTCGTTAACCTGTAACATCACGGCTCCTTAGCGTCCAAGATAAACCTCAATTACCTGCTCGTTGGCCTGCACCTCGCGCAGCGATCCTTCCGCCAGCACGCGGCCCTGGTGCAGCACCGTCACGCGGTCGGCGATGGTTTCGACGAAGCCCATATCGTGTTCAACCACCATCAGCGAATGCTTGCCCGCCAGGGTTTTGAACAGCTCGGCGGTGTATTCCGTTTCTGCATCGGTCATTCCCGCCGCGGGTTCGTCCAGCAGCAGCAGGTGCGGGTCCTGCACCAGCAGCATGCCGATCTCCAGGAACTGCTTCTGCCCGTGTGAAAGCAGCCCGGCACGCCGATCCCGCTCGGCGCTCAGGCGCAGCAGTACCAGCATTTCATCAATACGATCGGTTTGCTCGCCGCTGAGCTTAGCCCGCAGGCTGGCCCAGACGGACTTATCGGTTTTCATCGCGATTTCAAGATTTTGCCACACGGTTAATGCTTCAAAGACCGTCGGCTTCTGGAACTTGCGCCCGATGCCCTGGCGCGCAATGGCGGCAGGCTCAAGGGCAGCCAGGTCAATGAACTGATCGTACAGCGCCTTTCCGCTTGTCGGCCGCGTTTTGCCGGTAATGACGTCCATCAGCGTGGTCTTGCCCGCGCCGTTGGGGCCGATGACGCAGCGCAGCTCGCCGACGCCGATATTGAGCGAGAGATCGGTCAGCGCCTGAAAGCCGTCAAAATTCACGTTGATGGCCTCCAGCTGCAGCACCGGGTCGGTCTGGTCGCGGTAGCGGTCGCCGGGCAGCTGGCGGGTAAATAATTCTTCGCTGGGCTGCATCATTTGTCTCCTTTACGCAACAGGCCGTAGACGCCGCGGGGCAAAAACAGCGTAACGGCGATAAAAATCAGCCCCAGGAACAGCTGCCAGTATTCCGGCATGGCCACGGTAAAGAGGCTTTTCGCGCCGTTCACCAGCGCCGCGCCCAGCACCGGCCCGATCAGGGTGCCGCGGCCCCCCAGCGCCACCCAGATAGCCGCCTCGATGGAGTTCGTCGGCGACATTTCCCCCGGGTTGATAATGCCCACCTGCGGAACATACAGCGCCCCCGCCAGGCCGCAGAGCACGGCAGAAAGCGTCCACACCAGCAGATTTAACGCGCGCGGATCGTAACCGCTAAACGTCAGGCGGTTTTCCGCATCGCGCACTGCCGTCAGAATGCGGCCAAACTTGCTCTTTGCCAGCGCGTAGCCCGTGCCCAGGGCAAGCAGCAGAAGCGTCAGGGTCGCGAGGTAAAGCGCAATGCGGGTGCCGGTTGCCGTCACGGAAAACCCGAGCAGCGTGGTAAAGCCGGTAAAGCCGTTGTTGCCGCCAAAGCCGGTTTCATTGCGAAAGAACAGGAGCATCCCCGCGTAGGTCAGCGCCTGAGTCATGATCGAGAAGTAGCCCCCCTTGATTTTTGAGCGGAAGGCAAACCAGCCAAACGCCAGGCCAAGCAGGCCGGGGATCGCCACGATTAACACCAGCGCCCAGGCGAAGTGCTGCGTGCCCCACCAGAACCAGGGCAGCTCACTCCAGGAGAGGAACGACATAAACGCGGGCAGCCCTTCCCCCGCGGCCTGCCGCATCAGATACATGCCCATCGCGTAGCCGCCCAGGGCGAAGAAAATACCGTGCCCGAGGGAGAGCATTCCGGCGTATCCCCACACCAGATCCAGCGCCACCGCGACGATGGCATAGCAGAGGATTTTGCCGATAAGGGTCAGCATCCACGTCGACAGGGCCAGCGGATGCGTGGCCGGAAGCAGCGCAAGAAACGGCAATATCAGCAAAAACGCGATCAGCACGCCGCCGATAAGCTGCGCGGCGCGCGGCGCTTTACGCGCCATCGTTAAGGTAAGCGGCTGGCTCATCAGTCAATGACCCTCCCTTTCAGCGCAAACAAACCCTGCGGCCGCTTCTGGATAAACAGAACGATCGCAACCAGTATCAGAATTTTGGCCAGCACCGCGCCCATCTGCGGCTCGAGGATCTTGTTGAAAATGCCGAGGCCAAAGGCCGCCGCCACGCTTCCGGCAAGCTGCCCGACGCCGCCCAGCACCACCACCAGGAATGAATCGATAATGTAGCCCTGGCCCAGCTCAGGCCCCACGTTGCCGAGCTGAGACAGCGCCACGCCGCCCAGCCCGGCGATCCCGGAGCCGAGGCCAAACGCCAGCATATCAACGCGCCCGGTCGGCACGCCGCAGCAGGCCGCCATGCTGCGGTTCTGCGTCACGGCGCGCACGTTCAGGCCCAGACGCGTTTTATTCAGAATGAGCCAGGTGAAGAACAGCACCAGCAGCACAAAGCCCAGCACCACGATGCGGTTCCAGGGCAGCGTCAGGTTGGCAAACACCTGCACGCCGCCGGAGAGCCAGGCCGGGTTGGCCACCTCCAGGTTTTGCGCGCCGAAGGTCATGCGCACAAGCTGGATGAGCATCAGGCTGATCCCCCATGTTGCCAGCAGCGTCTCCAGCGGACGCCCGTACAGATGGCGGATCACCGTGCGCTCCAGCACCATGCCAATTCCCGCCGTGATGCAAAACGCGACGGGCAGCGCCACAACGGGATAGAGCGCCAGCCACTGCGGCGTGAAGTGCCCCATCGCCTGCTGAACCATCCAGGTCGCGTAGGCGCCCAGCATCAGCATTTCGCCGTGCGCCATGTTGATGACCCCCAGCAGGCCATAGGTGATCGCCAGCCCGAGCGCGGCCAGCAGCAGGACCGACCCCAGCGACAGCCCCATAAAGGCCTGCCCGAGCAGGTCTCCCCACATCAGACGATGCTCAATCTGGCTGAGGCTCTCCTGAGCGGCGGCGCGCACGCGCGGGTCCGGTTCGGTTTGCGGCTGCGTGAACGGCGTCAGCGTTGACTGTACGTCCGGATCGTCAGACTGGCCCAGCAGCTCGACGGCCTTCAGTCGCGCCTCCGCCTGCGGGTTCGACAGCCCAAGCGTGGCCAGCGCCATCGTCAGCGCATCCCGTGCGACGGCATCGGTTTCGACCTCAGCGCGCTTTTGCAGAAAACCGACCATACCAGGCTGTGCATTACGCTGCAGCTGGCGGGCGGCGGAGCGCCTTTGCGTGACGTTGTCACTGACAAGCTGATGCGTTGCCAGCGCCGTAGCGGCTAAGACGCGCAGCCGGTTGGTCAGCCGTACCGCCTTGAGCGGCCCTGCCGCCGCCGCTGCGTCGCCCAGCGCGACGGTTTCCCCGCCGCTGCGCGTAAAGGCATGCTTTTGGGCATCGGCATACAGGCTCTCCTGCTGCAGCGCCTCAAGCAGAGGCAGCCGGGTCGGCTCCGGCGCAGCCGCCCACTGCTCAAGCAGCGCGGCCTGCTGACCGCGCGCTGCGGCGACAAAATCATCGGCGTCCGATGCCTGCGCCATCCCTGGCAGCAGTCCGGTAAGCCATACAATAGCGATGAACATGCGCATGGCGTTCATGACTTTTCTCCCTGCGGTTTTGGCTTAGTTGCTGGCGGTTTTCATCGGCTGTTCGGGCTTTTTGTCATTCCCGGCGATAAACGGACTCCACGGCTGGGCGCGCACCGTTTCTTCGGTCTGCCAGACCACGTTGCCCTGGCCGTGACCCTCGATTGCGCCGATCATCCCCGGCTTGTGCAGGTGGTGGTTGGGGGCATCCATGGTCAGGGTAAAGCCAGACGGCGCCTTGAAGGATTGGCCCGCCATGGCTGCGCGCACTTTATCCACGTCGGTCGTGCCCGCTTTTTCGACCGCCTGCGCCCACATGTGGATGCCCACGTACGTCGCTTCCATCGGGTCGTTGGTCACTACGGAATCGGCGTTGGGCAGCCTGTGCGCTTTGGCATAGGCTTTGTAATCGGCCACGAAGGTCTGGTTGGTTGGGTTATCAACGGATTCAAAGTAGTTCCACGCCGCCAGGTTCCCCACCAGCGGTTTGGCGTC
>NZ_JASEWO010000044.1:0-28851 GCF_030024295.1 Pantoea sp. Pa-EAmG | reverse complement strand
ATCCTGGTGTGATCTCCCTGAAAGCTGAATCGCCCACACTCTACCTGATAAAATCTGTTACGCAACTTAATTAGCATTCTGTTTAATTTCTCGCCAGTTTTCTGACCGAACGCTGATTTGCTGAACGCACCGACAGGCAAGTAATATAGAAGGAGAAAATTCGCTGTCAAAAAAGAGGTGAAAAATGTCAGCAGAAACGGAATCCATTTCACACCAGACGCTACTGGAAATCGCTAATCAGCTCATTCAGCAGCACGATGAATATTTTGCCGGGATGGAAGCCACTGAGGTGATTCAGCAGGGCGAGGTTCTGGTGTTTCGCGGCCCGTGGTTCCTCGACGATGAAGGGTTGCCGACCGCCAAAACCACGGCGGTGTTTAACGTGTTTAAGCACCTTGCCGTGGTGCTCTCCGCGCAGTATCACCTGGCATAAAAAAACCCGGCCTGCGCCGGGTTTATTCACAACAGCGGTTTATCACCGCGCTGCCAGATTTTCAGAATCAGCCGCTCGGCTGCCACACTGGCACTGTGGGTCACGCGATCAATCATCTTTTTCTTGCGCGCGAAGTGCACGCCCAGCACGCTAAAACGGTCCATGCGCGCAATGATCAGCGCATCGCTGGTACCAATCTCATCAATCAGCCCCAGATCCAGCGCCTGACGGCCATACCAGTGTTCGCCCGTCGCCACTTTGTCCAGATCCAGCGCCGGACGCATCTGATGCACAAAATCTTTAAACAGCTGATGGGTTTCATTCAGGTCTTCCTGAAATTTCTCCCGCCCTTCCTCGGTATTCTCACCAAACAGCGTCAGCGTACGCTTGTACTGGCCGGCAGTGTGCAGCTCCACATCAATGTCGTTACGCTTCAGTAGCCGGTTAAAGTTAGGGATTTGCGCCACCACGCCGATGGAACCAATGATGGAGAACGGCGCCGCCACGATGCGATCCGCAACGCAGGCCATCATGTAGCCACCGCTGGCGGCAACTTTATCCACTACCGCGGTCAGCTGCAGCCCCGCATCACGCAGACGTTGTAGCTGCGACGCGGCCAGGCCATAACCGTGCACCACGCCACCGGGACTTTCCAGCCGCAGCAGCACTTCATCACCCGGCTGCGCCACCGCCAGCACTGCGGAGATCTCTTCGCGCAGCGAGCTGACTTCACCGGCGTCCATACTGCCTTTGAACTCCAGCACATAGAGAGTCGGCTTCGCCGCTTCAGTCACACCGGCTTTGGCGTTGCGCTTTTCGGCTTTGGCTTTCTGTTTCTCTTCTTTCTTATGCTGCTTCAGCCACACTTTTTGCGCCTGCGGCTTCATCTTCGCCAGCTGCAGGTCCTCTTTCATCTCACGATAGGCTTCGTCGAGATGGGTTAAGCGCAGCTGACCGCCGCTGTGACGTTTACGCAGCGCGGCATTTAGCACAATCAGTACAATAGCTGCGATCGCCACCACGACGGTGACGGCCTTGGCCAGAAATAATCCATAGCTGGAGAGTAAATCCATTCTGCCGCCTTATTAAACAGTGAATTACAGTCAAACCCTGAGTTTACCCGCTTTGATGCCATTCGTCGCCTGAAATGCCGGCAGGCGGCACAGAATGCGCGTTGCGGCGATTGCACCTTGCGCCAAATTGAGGCATAAAGCCAAAAAACCCTCTGACCTGCAAAGGACATCGCTGTGCATTATCAACCGAAAAGCGACCTGCTGGACAATCGCATCATTCTCGTGACAGGTGCTTCCGACGGCATCGGCCGTGAAGCCGCCCTGACCTATGCGCGCTACGGTGCGCGCGTGATTCTGCTCGGCCGCAATGCCACCACGCTGCAGCAAACCGCTGAGGCGATTAATCAGCTCAATAAACAGCCCGCGGCTACGCTGCTGCTGGATCTGGCGCACGCCACACCGGAAAGCTGCCAGCAGCTGGCACAACAGGTTGCCGCGCTGGTGCCGCGGCTGGATGGCGTGCTGCATAATGCCGGCATTCTCGGTGAGATCGTGCCGCTGGCGGAACTCGATCCGGCGGTCTGGCAGCAGGTGATGCAAATCAATCTCGACGCCACCTTCTATTTAACGCAGGCGCTGCTGCCGCTGCTGCTGAAATCCGACGCCGGTTCGCTGGTGTTCACCACCTCCAGCGTGGGCCGCACCGGCCGCGCAGGCTGGGGCGCGTATGCCGTGTCGAAATTCGCCACCGAAGGCATGATGCAGGTGCTGGCCGATGAGTATAAAAACCGCCATCTGCGGGTGAACTGCATCAATCCCGGCGGCACGCGCACCAAAATGCGCGCCAGCGCCTTCCCGGAGGAGAATGCCAGCCTGCTGAAAACCCCGGCCGACCTGATGCCGCTCTACCTCTATCTGATGGGCGATGACAGCCGCCGTAAAACCGGCATCAGCTACGATGCACAACCGGGGCGCAAGCCGGGACCGGCCAGCGCATGAGCGATCGTCACCAGCAACGCCAGCAGCGGCTGAAAGAACAGGTTGACGCCCGCATCGCCGCCGCCACCGAAACGCGCGGCATCCTGATGGTGTTTACCGGCAACGGCAAAGGTAAAACCACCGCCGCTTTTGGCACCGCGCTGCGCGCCTGCGGCCACGGTAAAAACGTGGCTGCCGTGCAGTTTATTAAGGGCGAATGGCCCAATGGTGAACGTAATCTGCTGGCGCAGCACGGCGTGGAGTTTCAGGTGATGGCCACCGGCTTTACCTGGGAGACGCAAAACCGTGCCAGCGATACGGCCGCCTGCCAGCAGGTGTGGCAACACGCCAGACGCATGCTGCAAGACGCGTCGCTGGATCTGGTGATACTGGATGAAATCACCTACATGGTGAGTATGGATTATCTCGATCTGGATGAGCTGGTCACTGCACTGCAGCAGCGTCCGCCGCAGCAAAGTGTGATCATAACCGGGCGCGGCTGTCACCGCACGCTACTGGAACTGGCGGATACCGTCAGCGAGATGCGTCCGGTCAAACACGCGTTCGACGCTGGAATTCAGGCACAGCAGGGAATCGACTGGTAAAACTGACGCCGCAGGCGCGGCGTCAGGGAGCATCAGGAACCGCGTTTATTACTGTTGCGACGCGGGCTGTTATTGCTTACCGCGCTATGACGTTTCACCGCCCGGCGGATTTGGTTCGCTTTGGTGCGGCGACGATCTTTCTCGACCGCCACTTTGGTCACCGTCTCTTCCGGCAGTCCCACCAGCTTACGCAGGTAGTTGACCGCCGGCAGTTCCATCTCCATCCAGCCGCCGCGCGGCAGACCTTTTGGCAGCTGAATATCGCCGTAGCGCACGCGCATCAGACGGCTTACCTGCACGCCAACCGCTTCCCACAGACGACGCACCTCACGGTTACGCCCTTCCGTCAGGGTGACGTTGTACCACTGGTTAATGCCTTCACCGCCGGCGAATTTGATGGTTTTGAACGCTGCCGGGCCGTCTTCCAGCTGCACGCCCTTGCTCAGCTGACGCACTTTTTCGTCATCCACTTCACCGAATACGCGCACTGCGTATTCACGCTCAACTTCGCGGCTTGGGTGCATCAGGCGGTTGGCCAGCTCACCGTCGGTGGTGAACAACATCAGACCGCAGGTGTTCACGTCCAGACGGCCGACGGCAATCCAGCGTGAACCGCGCAGGCGCGGCAGGCGATCAAATACCGTTGGGCGCCCTTCCGGATCGTTGCGCGTGCACAGCTCACCTTCCGGTTTGTAATACGCCAGTACGCGACACACCTCGGTGGCCGATTCAGCAATCGATACCAGATGGCCATCAATACGGATTTTCAGGGTTTTGTCATTTTCGATGCGATCGCCCAGCGTCGCCAGTTTGCCATCGACGCTGATGCGTCCGGCTGAAATCATTGCTTCGATTTCACGGCGCGAACCGTGTCCGGCGCGCGCTAATACTTTTTGTAATTTCTCGCTCATGGAGCTGCCTCGTTGTCGCCTTCCCAGGCGTCGTGGTAATGAAGAGGTAAGATACCGGCGTTACCAGGTCCCGTATCAGAATCTGTGACCGCTTCGCGCCAGGTGCCAGCGCGGACGGCCGGAGATTTTACACCAGCTACAGTTTCGTTAACACCTTTTCCTTTTCTGCCGATAATAAAGCGCCTGTGATCCGGAGGCTGAAGCGGGCAGCAAGGTCATTGATTCAGATTTCTGATTGATTTGCGTAAAGAGCGTGATGATAGCCTGCGCAACCCGCTGAAATTACGTCGTTTTGCCTGAGACCGTTTATTTATTTAATGTTGCGCCGATTAGTGCCGCAATAGATTAAAGAGACTCACCAGTCTGTTACCCGCAGCGTTCCCGGCCAGGCTGCAGTTGTGCAAACAGAAAATCGGCGCAAAACACCAAAATCAGCATAAAGAACTAAATAGTGGTGTTAGTAAAGCTTATTGCAGCCAGCAGCCCCAGCCATACAGCGGATTGGCGCTGCAGGTTGGATTAAGTCTGTATTTTCGTTTTTATTTGATAAAGATTAAATATGATGAATTGTTCTGCCGCGAAAACTGTGTAAAATTTAATCCTGAATTCGGCTAAGCAGTATCAGAAAAAATTTTAATTACTTTTTATAAGCTTTCAAACAACAAGCCATTAACAAATAATGGTACAGCTGGCCTGATAATATAATCCGGCGCGCTCAGGAAATGGCGCGCTAATCGTTTCACGGATTGAATTTAATTTGTCTGTCGAAAGTCTTCACCAGGGATTTTGCTGACGGACATTAAATGAAGACCGCCATCATGAGAACCTCCCTGCTTTGGCCGGCGCTTACAGCGCTGGCACTGAGCGGCTGTTCCGTGGGCCATACTGAGTACAGTCGTACGGCGCTGCAGCACGTGGATATGAGCGTGACCGGCATCCCGACGGTACTCGGTTTGGGCATCCTCGGTACAACCATTCCGTTAACGCCGGAATACAGTCTGACTGCCGCGCACGTGGCCAAAACCGCCGTGCAGCGCGTGAAGGCTTATCACCCCTATTGCGACGTCGCGATTATTTATCATAAAAACAGTCCGGATACGCTGGCGAAATTCCGCAGCAGCGCGGTGGGCGAGCCAATTAAAATGTATGGCTACAGTTTTATTTCCGCGATGCCGGTCGAGTCGAGCGGCGTTAATCTGGCGCGCACCGCCATTAATAATCGCTGGAATAAAAAGCCCTGCATGGCAATGGCTTCCGATGCCGGTGTCGTTCAGGGGATGTCGGGTGGAGCTGTCTATAATGCCGACCAGACAATCAGCGGAGTGATTGTGGGTTACAGCCATGAAATTGCTAACGTACGCAGCAAAAAAGTCATCTTAAAAGATGTCTCACTGTACATTCCGTACGGCGATTTCAAACGCTGGCTGGAAGCCAATATCGGCCAGACGCCACAAACAGCGCCCGGCCCGGCGTAATCACAGGAACGGGCGGGTATCGCCTGCCCCTTCACGCACGATGACGGGCGCATCGCTGGTGAGATCGATCACGGTGGTTGGCTGCTGGCCCAGCGTGCCGCCATCGATAATTAAATCCACCAGCTTGCCGATGCTGTGCTGGATCTCTTCCGGATCGGATTCAGTGAAATCATTGCCTGGCAGCATCAGTGAGGTCGACATCATCGGCTCATTGAGGCGTTCCAGCAGCGCCAGCGCCACCGGGTTTGACGGGACGCGCAGGCCGATGGTTTTACGTTTATCGTTCATCAGGCGACGCGGCACTACTTTAGTGGCCTTCAGAATGAAGGTGTAATTGCCTGGCGTATTGTTTTTCAGAATGCGAAACGCGCTGTTATCCACCTGCGAATAGGTCGACAGCTCAGAAAGATCGCGGCACATCAGGGTAAAGTTATGGTTACCATCGAGCTGACGAATGCGGCAGATGCGTTCCATGGCATTCTTCTCTTCCAGACGGCATCCCAGCGCGTAGCCGGAATCGGTCGGATAGACAATAACGCTGCCTTTATTGAGATAATCCACCGCCTGATTAACCAGACGCGGCTGCGGATTTTCCGGATGAATGTGAAAAAGTTGACTCATAAAAACCTCATATCACCCATCAACGTGCGATCTGACCGGCGCTAAAGCGGGAAAACGCTCCCAGACCGGCTCCACGCCGCCCGGCAGCCATAGCTTGCGCCCCAGTTCAATCCACGGACAGGGTTGGTGAAAATCGGACCCCTGCGAAGCCGCCAGCTGATTATCGCGCGCATAGCTCGCCAGCTGGGTACGTTCATTCGGTGCCTGCTGACACTGCGCCACTTCCATCGCATCGCCGCCTTCTGCGGCAAAATGCGCAATCAGTCGCTTCAGCCATTTGGCCGACAGTCCGTAGCGCGCAGGATGGGCCAGCACCGCCACGCCACCAGAATGATGAATAGCATCAATGGCTTGTTTAATTGTACACCATTGTGGTGGCACGTAGCCGGTTTTGCCGCGCGCCAGATAGTTTTTAAATACCTGCGCCATGTTATCGGCTTTGCCCAGCTCTACCAGATAGCGGGCAAAATGCCCGCGGGTGATCACCCCGCCCTGCGCCAGACGCTGAGCGCCGGCCAGCGCGTCAGGAATGCGCGCGCGCTCCAGCCGTTCAGCAATCAACTCTGCACGTGCCATACGGCACTGGTGCTGCTGCGCCAGAAAAGCGGTTAACGCCGGATGCTGCGTATCAACGTTGAGCCCGACAATATGAATTTCGTGGTTTTCCCACAGCGTCGACGCTTCCACACCGGCCAGTACCCGTAGCGGTAGCTGAAGCTGCTGCACCGCCGCCTGCGCTTCAGCAACGCCCGCCACGCTGTCGTGATCGGTAATCGCCAGCACGCCGACGTGCATCTCAACGGCGCGCTGCACCAGCGCGGTCGGCGTCAGCAAACCGTCAGAAGCCTGGGTATGGCTGTGTAAATCATAAAGTGGAAAACGGGCGATATCTGACAAGGTCACTCCAGCGACTGCATTAAACCGGCTGGCATGATAACGATTTTGCCCGTAACTGAAAAAGGGTATTGACTTTTTTCACCCGAACCAGTTAACTAGTACACAAGTTCACACGTAACGGGTATTTAATCATGGCTCTTATCGGTACGCATGTTAATGGTTGGTGGCGCGATGATCCCTTTCACGGGCGACGTCGTCATGCACATTTTGCGTAACCGCAGTGCAGATACCTGAGCCCGCCACCGAGCGGGCTTTTTTTTGAGCGAAATTCAGAGAATCCATTATGGCTAATGCGAAACCTACATTGAAGTTGATTACCGGTACCGCGCCCTACCGCGAAGATCCGGCCGCAGTGTTTCATCAATTATGCGGCGCACGTCCGGCAACTCTGCTGCTTGAATCTGCCGATATCGACAGCAAGCAGAACCTGAAAAGCCTGCTGATTGTCGACAGCGCGCTGCGCATCAGCGCCCTGGGCAATGTTGTTACCCTGCAGGCGCTGTCGGAAAACGGCCGCGCGCTGCTGCCGCTGCTGGACGAAGCACTGCCCCCCGAGGTGCGCATCGCCGTGCGCCCGGACGGACGTGAGCTGCATTTCACGCCGGTTGAGGGTCTGCACGATGAAGACTCCCGCCTGAAAGCGCTGTCGGTGTTTGATGCGCTGCGTCTGATTCCGCATCTGGTTAACAGCCCGGCCGAAGAACGTGAAGCCATGCTGCTGGGCGGCCTGTTTGCCTACGATCTGGTGGCGGGATTTGAAGATCTGCCGCCGCTGCGCAATGACCAAAGCTGCCCGGATTACTGTTTCTACCTCGCCGAAACGTTACTGGTGATCGATCACCAGCAGCGCAGCGCCCGTCTGCAGGCCAGCCTGTTTGCGCCGTCCACCAGCGAGTTTCAGCGTCTGCAGAGCCGTATCGAACAGCTGCACGGTCAGATGACGCAGCCAGCGCCAGCGCTGCCGGTGCAGCGCGTCGAGCAGATGACGCTGAGCACCAGCCAGAGCGATGAAGCTTACTGCAACGTGGTAAGCGAACTGCAGCAGGCCATTCGCATCGGTGAAATTTTCCAGGTGGTACCATCGCGCCGCTTCTCACTGCCGTGCCCGTCACCGCTGGCGGCTTACGATACGCTGAAAAACAGCAACCCCAGCCCGTACATGTTCTTTATGCAGGATCAGGATTTTGCGCTGTTCGGCGCTTCGCCGGAGAGCTCGCTGAAGTATGACGCCAGCTCACGCCAGATCGAAATCTACCCGATTGCCGGTACGCGTCCGCGCGGTCGCCATGCGGATGGCTCGCTGGATCGCGACCTGGACAGCCGTATTGAACTGGAAATGCGCACCGATCATAAAGAGCTGGCTGAGCACCTGATGCTGGTGGATCTGGCGCGCAACGACCTGGCGCGTATCTGTGTGCCCGGCAGCCGTTACGTGGCGGATTTAACCAAAGTGGACCGCTACTCGTTTGTGATGCATCTGGTGTCCCGCGTGGTTGGCACGCTGCGCAACGATCTTGATGTGCTGCACGCCTATCGCGCCTGCATGAACATGGGCACGCTGAGTGGTGCACCGAAAGTGCGTGCGATGCAGCTGATTGCGGAAAAAGAAGGCACGCGGCGCGGCAGCTACGGCGGCGCGGTCGGCTACTTTACCGCCAGCGGCGACCTTGATACCTGCATCGTCATCCGCTCCGCCTGGGTGGAAGGTGGCGTCGCCACTGTGCAGGCCGGTGCCGGCGTGGTGCTGGATTCTCAGCCTCAGGCTGAAGCGGATGAGAGCCGCAACAAAGCCCGCGCGGTATTGCGCGCCATCGCTACTGCCCATCACTGCAAGGAGATTTTCTGATGGCCGATATCCTGCTGCTCGATAATATCGACTCCTTTACCTACAACCTCGTTGATCAGCTGCGTACCTTTGGCCACAACGTGGTGATTTACCGCAACAACGTCCCGGCAGAAGTGCTGATCGACCGCCTGCAGCAGATGGAAAACCCGGTGCTGATGCTCTCACCCGGCCCTGGCGCACCGAAAGATGCCGGCTGCATGCCGCAGCTGTTACAGGCGCTGCGCGGTCAGTTGCCGATCATTGGTATCTGTCTCGGCCATCAGGCCATCGTCGAAGCTTACGGCGGGCACGTCGGCCAGGCGGGCGAAATTCTGCATGGTAAAGCCTCCGCCATTACCCATGATGGCGAGGCAATGTTTACCGGCCTCAGCAACCCGCTGCCGGTGGCGCGTTACCACTCGCTGGTGGGCAGCAATACGCCGGCGGAACTGACGGTTAACGCCAGCTACAACGGCATGGTGATGGCGGTGCGTCACGAAACGGACCGCGTGTGCGGCTTCCAGTTCCATCCTGAGTCGATTCTCACCACGCAGGGCGCACGTCTGCTGGAGCAAACACTGGCCTGGGCGCTGGCGAAATAACAGGGAGATGATGATGCAAACTATTCTGGAAAAACTGTATCAGGCGCAAACGCTGAGCCAGGCCGAGAGCCACCAGCTGTTCAGCGCGATTATTACCGGACAGCTGGAGCCGACGCAGCTGGCAGCGGCGCTGATCGCCATGAAAGTGCGTGGCGAGCGCCCGGAAGAGATCGCCGGTGCCGCCTCCGCGCTGCTGGCCGATGCCAGACCGTTCCCGCGTCCGGACTATACCTTTGCCGATATCGTTGGCACCGGCGGTGATGGCAGCAACAGCATTAATATTTCAACGGCCAGCGCCTTTGTCGCCGCCACCTGCGGGCTGAAAGTGGCCAAGCACGGCAACCGCAGCGTCTCCAGCAAATCCGGATCTTCCGATCTGCTGGCCGCTTTCGGTATCAATCTCGACATGCCGGCGCAGCAGGCACGGCAGGCGCTGGACGATCTCAACGTCTGCTTCCTGTTTGCGCCGCAGTATCACAGCGGTTTCCGCCACGCGATGCCGGTGCGCCAGCAGCTGAAAACCCGCACGCTGTTTAACGTACTTGGTCCGCTGATCAACCCGGCGCGCCCACCGCTGGCGGTGATTGGCGTCTACAGTCCGGAACTGGTGCTGCCCATTGCCCAGACGCTGAAAGTGCTGGGCTACCAGCGTGCTGCCGTGGTGCACGGTGGCGGCATGGATGAAGTGGCGCTGCACAGTGCGACCCAGGTCGCTGAGCTGCGTGACGGCGAGATCACCAGTTACCAGTTGACGCCGGAAGACTTTGGCTTCAGCTTCCAGCCGAAAGAGGCACTGGCCGGCGGCACACCGGAAGAAAACCGTGACATTCTGACGCGTTTGCTCCAGGGTAAAGGCCAGCCCGCCCACGAGCAGGCCGTTGCGGTAAATGTCGCAATGTTGCTGAAAGTATTCGGAAATGAAGATTTGCGCGATAACGCTGAGCGCGCCATGGCTGCCATTCGCAGCGGTCAGGCGTACGAGCGCGTTGTGGCACTGGCAGCGAGAGGATGAAATGAGTATCAAGGGCACCGTATTAGAGAAAATTGTGCAGGATAAAGCCCTGTGGGTTGAAGCACGTAAATCGCAGCAGCCGCTGGCCTCCTTCCAGAACGATCTGCAGCCGGCGGAGCGTCATTTTTACGAGGCGCTGCGTGGCACGCGCACCGTCTTCATTCTGGAGTGTAAAAAAGCCTCCCCGTCTAAAGGACTGATTCGCGCCGATTTTGATCCCGCGACTATCGCCGGGATCTACCGCCATTACGCCTCTGCGGTGTCAGTGCTGACCGATGAGAAATATTTCCAGGGCAGCTTTGATTTCCTGCCGGTGGTCAGCGCCGCCATCACGCAGCCGGTGCTGTGCAAAGACTTTATTATTGATCCCTACCAGATTTACCTGGCGCGCCATTATCAGGCCGATGCCATTCTGCTGATGCTGTCCGTACTGGATGATGAGCAGTACCGTCAGCTGGCTGCGGTGGCGCACAGTCTGAAAATGGGCGTGCTGACCGAAGTCAGTAACGAAGAAGAGCTGGAGCGCGCTATCGCGCTGGAAGCTAAAGTGGTCGGCATCAACAACCGCGATCTGCGTGATTTGTCGATTGACCTGAATCGCACGCGTCAGCTGGCCCCGCGTCTCAGCCATGGCGTCACCGTAATCAGCGAGTCCGGCATCCATAATTACGCCCAGGTGCGCGAGCTGAGCCATTTTGCTAACGGCTTTTTAATTGGCTCGGCGCTGATGGAGGAGCACGACCTCGACGCCGGTGTACGCCGCGTGCTGCTGGGCGATAACAAGGTGTGCGGCCTGACCCGCCCGGAAGACGCGCAGGCCGCGCAACAGGCTGGTGCGCTGTATGGCGGCGTGATCTTTGCCGCCGGTTCGCCGCGCCAGGTTAACGAGGCGCAGGCACAGGCGGTGATCGCCGCTGCACCGCTGAAGTATGTCGGCGTGTTCCGCAATCAGGCTATCAATGACGTTGTCACGTTGGCCACACGTTTATCGCTTGCGGCCGTCCAGCTGCACGGCGACGAAGACAAAGCCTACGTTGCGGAACTGCGCCAGGCGCTGCCAGCCAGCGTGCGCATCTGGAAGGCGCTGAGCATTCAAGATCGGTTGCCGCCACGCGACTGGCCGCACGTTGATCGCTACGTGCTGGATAATGGCCAGGGTGGCAGCGGTCAGCGCTTTGACTGGTCGCTGCTGCAGGGTGAAGACCTGACTGATGTGCTGCTGGCCGGTGGCCTGAGCGCCGATAACTGCGTCGAAGCCGCTCAGCTCGGCTGTGCCGGCCTCGACTTCAACTCCGGCGTGGAATCCGCGCCGGGCATCAAAGATGCCAGCAAAGTCGCGGCGGTATTCCGCACGCTGCGCGCCTATTAATTGCGTCTGCCCGCCTGCGGGCGGGCCGGATAAGGAAGAGGACACGATGACGACATTACTTAATCCCTACTTTGGCGAATTCGGCGGCCAGTATGTGCCGCAGATTTTGATGCCAGCACTGCGTCAGCTGGAAACGGCCTTTGTTGAAGCACAGCGCGATCCGGCGTTTCAGGCTGAATTCACTGACCTGCTGAAAAACTACGCCGGTCGCCCGACGGCCCTGACGCTGTGCAGCAACCTGACCAAAGGCAGCAAAACCCGCCTGTACCTGAAGCGCGAAGACCTGCTGCACGGCGGCGCACACAAAACTAACCAGGTGCTGGGCCAGGCGCTGCTGGCAAAACGCATGGGCAAAAACGAGATCATCGCGGAAACCGGCGCCGGTCAGCACGGCGTGGCGTCGGCACTGGCGTGTGCCCTGCTCGGCATGAAATGCCGTATTTACATGGGCGCGAAAGACGTTGAGCGTCAGTCACCCAACGTGTTCCGTATGCGGCTGATGGGCGCAGAGGTGATTCCGGTACACAGCGGCTCGGCCACGCTGAAAGATGCCTGTAACGAGGCGCTGCGCGACTGGTCCGGCAGCTACGAAACCGCGCACTACATGCTCGGCACTGCCGCAGGTCCGCACCCGTTCCCGACCATTGTGCGTGAATTCCAGCGCATGATTGGCGAAGAGACCAAAGCGCAGATTCTGGAAAAAGAGGGTCGCCTGCCGGATGCGGTACTGGCGTGCGTCGGCGGCGGTTCTAACGCCATCGGCATGTTTGCGGATTTCATCGAAGAGAGCAGCGTGCGCCTGATCGGCGTGGAGCCTGCGGGTCACGGTATTGACACCGGTGAGCACGGTGCGCCGCTCAAGCACGGTCGCGTCGGCATCTATTTCGGCATGAAGGCGCCGATGATGCAGACCGAAGAGGGACAGATCGAAGAGTCCTACTCCATCTCTGCCGGTCTCGATTTCCCGTCGGTCGGTCCGCAGCATGCGCACCTGAACAGCACCGGCCGCGCTGACTACGTGTCAATCACGGATGATGAAGCGCTGGAGGCCTTTAAGACGCTGTGTCGTGCAGAAGGCATCATTCCGGCACTGGAGTCATCGCACGCGCTGGCGTATGCGCTGAAAATGATCCGCGAAAACCCGGACAAAGAGCAGTTGCTGGTGGTGAACCTTTCCGGCCGCGGCGACAAAGACATCTTTACCGTTCACGATATTCTGAAAGCTAAGGGAGAGATCTGATGGAGCGTTATAATCAGCTGTTTCAACGTCTGTCCGCGAAACAGGAAGGCGCGTTTGTGCCCTTCGTCACCCTTGGCGATCCGTCACCGGCGCTATCGCTGAAAATCATTGATGCGCTGGTCGAGGGCGGTGCGGATGCGCTGGAGCTGGGCATTCCGTTCTCTGATCCGCTGGCCGATGGACCGACGATTCAGGGCGCTACGCTGCGCGCCTTTGCCGGCGGCACCACCGTAGCGCAGTGTTTTGAAATGCTCGCCACCGTGCGCCAGAAATACCCCGATCTGCCGATTGGCCTGCTGATGTACGCCAACCTGGTGTTCAGCAGAGGTATCGACAACTTCTACGCGCAGTGCGCTGCGGTGGGCGTTGACTCGGTGCTGGTGGCTGACGTGCCGGTGGAAGAGTCGGCCCCGTTCCGCCAGGCGGCGATGCGTCACAACATTGCGCCGATCTTTATCTGTCCGCCCAACGCGGATGACGATCTGCTGCGCGAAATCGCCTCGCACGGCCGTGGCTACACCTATCTGCTGTCACGCGCCGGCGTTACCGGTGCGGAAAATCGCGCCAGCCTGCCGCTGCATCATCTGATCGAGAAGCTGCGCGAATATCATGCTGCGCCACCGCTGCAGGGCTTCGGCATCTCTGAGCCGGGTCAGGTGAAAGAGGCAGTTGCCGCCGGAGCCGCCGGAGCCATCTCCGGCTCGGCCATCGTAAAAATCATCGAGCGTAATCAGAACGACCCAACGGCGCTGCTCAGCGAACTGCAAACGTTCGTCAGCGATCTCAAAGCGGCTACCCGCTGAGTTGGCACGGCCCTGCACTGGCTGCAGGGCCCTTCTTACTTCCTGCCCCCTTTTTTCTCCCCTGCGACAAACTTTTTCATCGCGCCTGAGTTGCCGAAATGCGAGGCACGGCCCACACTTAAGCGTGCCGTCACGTTACGGTGCACCACCATCTATGACAGGGAGATAACCAATGAAATTGTTCAAAGTCGTTGCGGGTTTTTTAGTGGCTGCAGTGATGGCGCTCACCTTAAGTGCCTGTGCACCAACAGCAACAAAGGAAGGGACCGGCGGTTACATCGATGACACGGTCATTACCACCAAAGTGAAGGCACAGCTGCTGAATGACGAGGCGCTGAAATCGACAGAAATTAACGTTGAGACCTTCAAAGGGAAAGTACAGCTGAGCGGCTTTGTCAGCTCGCCGCAGATGGCCAACCGTGCGGTTGCGGTAACGCGTAACGTGGCGGGGGTAAAATCCGTCGTCAACAATATGCAGATTAAGTAACTAAACGGGCGACCTGCGGGTCGCCCTTTTTCTTTCTGGTGTAAAAATCAGAAACGGTAGCCCGCGCCAAAGAAGAACACCCACGGATCGATGCGGGTATTGATATTCTGCTGTTCGCCCGCCGCTTTGAATTTCACTTCGGTATCGATGTCCATGTACCACAATGACGCGTTGAGCATCCAGTCGCGGTTGATCTGATAATCCAGCCCGACCTGACCCGCCACGCCCCAGGAGTCTTTCACGCTCAAATCGCTCAGCTGCGCATCCTGCCCGGTCTGGTTAAACTTCGCATCGTAGAAGGTGGTGTAGTTGATC
Source organism: Pantoea sp. Pa-EAmG (assembly GCF_030024295.1). Classification (NCBI taxonomy): domain Bacteria; kingdom Pseudomonadati; phylum Pseudomonadota; class Gammaproteobacteria; order Enterobacterales; family Erwiniaceae; genus Pantoea; species Pantoea sp. Pa-EAmG. The sequence goes on along the minus strand of NZ_JASEWO010000044.1, from coordinate 14,265 downwards.
CCGACGCCAACGTAAGGGCGCAGCGCGCTTTGGCTGTCGAAAAAGTAGTACTGCGCCATCAGGGTGGGCGGCAGCTGACGCACGGTAGCGAGGTTGCCGGTCGGGCCAAGTCCCACTTTGTGGCGGAACGGCGTGGCCGCCAGCAGCTCAACGCCGATATTGTCGGTCGCCATCCAGGTAAACGTCAGACCCAGCTGGGTATCATTACTGACGCTGAAGCCGCCCATACCCAGCACATTATCAGAGCCTTCGGTCGGACGAACGGTCGCGCTACCGGCGCGCGCAAAAAAATCACCGGCCTGGTGAGCCAGTGCCAGTTGCGGGATCGCCAGCGCCAGCAGCAGCGCGCATTTAGCCAGTTTCATAATCACTCCTTTGCCGGAAAACAGGGTATTGAGGTTAATCGCGGCACAAGATTTACCCCTTTTTTGCGAAAAGATCATCAGCATCAATTCAAATTAATCACTTATAAAACAATGAATTGATTCAGATCAATTTTGCCTTTACAAGCGGACATAAAAATCCTGTTGCCGCCATGACACGGCGTGATTATGTTGCTATTCCCCTTTTGTGATTTTGGTTCGAAGCCTCAGGAGTGGCGGGCGATCAGATGAGCGATTTACTTAACCCCTGTATGACCTGTGGCGCCTGCTGCGCCCATTTTCGCGTTTCTTTTTACTGGGCCGAAGCCGACGACGGTGGTGGCACAGTGCCGGTTGAACTGACAGAGCCCCTAAGCCTGATGATGCGCAACATGCGCGGCACCAACGATCGTGCCCCGCGCTGCGTGGCGCTGCAGGGTGAAATTGGCGGCTGTGTTTCCTGTGGGATTTATGCGCAGCGGCCGTCACCGTGCCGGGAGTTCGCCATGTCCGGCGAAAATGGCGTGCCGAATGACGCCTGCGATCGCGCCCGGGCGCGCTATGGTTTACCCGCGCTTTTTCACCCTTCTTTACCTGAGATGACAGAAAGTTATGGGATTCCGGGTGCCAGCCTGCCTGCAGAACATGTACAATCGCCGGGTTAATTAACCCGGTTCCTTCAAGGAGTGTACATGTCTATCACGGCAAGCTCATTATACCGTGACACAGGAAATTTTCTGCGCCATCAGCTGGTCACCATCGTGCTGATGGCGTTGCTGACCTCGTTTATTACCGTGATTGTTGGCCACGCCCTGACGCCGGGCGAGGATCAGTTATCCCTGCTCAGCCAGACCGACAGCAGCGCCTCATCGCTGTTTGAAATCGTCCAGAACATGTCACCGGATCAGCAACGCATTCTGCTGCGCGCCTCTGCCGCCGGCACTTTCGCTGCCCTGATTGGCAACACGCTGCTATTGGGCGGCATGCTGTGCCTGCTGCCGATGGTATCCAGTGGACAGCGCGTCAGCGCGCTGCGCGCGATTGGCGCCTCTGCACCGCTGCTGCCGAAACTGCTGGTGCAGACCTTCCTGATCACCCTGCTGGTTCAGCTGGGCTTTATGGTACTGATGGTGCCTGGTGTGATTCTGGCGATTCTGCTGTCGCTGGCGCCGGTGATGCTGGCAAGTGAAAAAATGGGCATTTTCAGTGCGATGCGCGCCAGTATGCGTCTGGCCTGGAAGAACATTAAGGTGATCGCCCCGGCGATTATTTTGTGGCTGCTGGCGAAAATTGCGCTGATGTTCTTCTTCTCCTCGCTGACCGTGCTGCCTGCTAATATCGCTTCGGTGGTGCTCAACGCGCTGGGCAACCTGGTATCAGCCATTCTGATTATCTATTTGTACCGGCTGTATATGCTGTTACGTTAAGCGTTACGGCGCCCGCGGCGGCGCCGTAACTCAACGCTCCTGCCCCTGACTGGAAACGCTATGAAGCAGTTACTCGATTTTCTTCCCCTGGTAGTTTTCTTTATTTTCTACAAGCTGTACGACATTTTTGTCGCTTCCGGCGCGCTGGTGGTGGCGACCGGTATCGCGCTGGTGGTCAGCTGGGTGCTGTACCGCAAGCTGGAAAAGATGACCATTTTCACCTTTGTGCTGGTTGCGGTGTTCGGCACCCTGACCTATGTGTTCCACAACGATGAATTCATCAAATGGAAAGTCACGGTGATTTACTCGCTGTTCGCGCTGGCGCTGCTGTACAGCCAGTGGTTTATGCAGCAACCGCTGATCCAGACCATGCTTGGTAAAGAGCTGCAGCTGCCGGGTGCGGTATGGCGTCGGCTGAATATCGCCTGGGCCCTGTTCTTCCTGGCCTGCGGCCTGGCGAATATTTATGTCGCGTTTTGGTTATCCCAGGCGTTTTGGGTTAACTTTAAGGTGTTCGGTCTTACCGGCCTGACCCTGCTGTTTACGCTGTTAAGCGGCCTGTACATCTGGCGACAGATGCCGCAACAAGAACAAAAATAATCGATGCAGCCCGGTCTCCGCCGGGCTTGTCTTCACCTGCAGAAGAACTGAGCAATGGACGAAAAACATAAGTTGCCGCAAGGCGAGATGGTCTCGCGTACCCTGGCGATGCCGGCAGATACCAATGCCAACGGTGATATCTTCGGCGGCTGGCTGATGTCGCAGATGGATATGGGCGGCGCGATACTGGCTAAAGAGATTGCCAAAGGCCGCGTGGTAACGGTGCGCGTGGATGGTATGACCTTCCTCAAGCCCGTCGCCGTCGGGGATGTGGTGAGCTGCTACGCGCGCTGCATCCGCACCGGCAATAGCTCGATGACCATTAACGTGGAAGTGTGGATTAAAAAAGTGTCGTCCGAACCGATCGGCCAGACTTACTGCGCCACCGAAGCGGTGTTTGTTTACGTAGCGGTCGATAACAGCGGGAAATCCCGTCCGCTGCCGGAAGGCCAGGCCAATCTGAGCAATTAAGCGTATAAAAAAAGCGGCCCGGAATGGCCGCTTTTTCTTTGCCTGTCTGGCTTTACTCGATGTTCGCGCCGCCGTTAATGCGGAACACGATGTTCATCGTCAGCCCTTTGCCCGGCCGTCCTGGCTGATAGCGCCACTTCTTCATCGCCTGCTTCACTTCGCGCTCAAACATGTTGCGCGGCTCGGCGGACAAAATCTCGACGTTATCGACGCGCCCATCGCTGTCCACGTCAAACTTCACCCGCACCCGCCCTTCAACGCGCAGCGCGAACGCACGCGCCGGATACGCCGGCTTGCTGACGCTCATCGCTTTCGGTCCATCCGACACCGTCTGCGTTGGGGCCGGATTACTCTTCGGTGCCGTCGAGGGGCGCGTTTGCGCGGCTGGCGCGTCCTGTTTAAACGGATTCTCCTGCGGCTTCACCTGCTGGCGCGGCTTCGGCTCTGCCTTTTTCTCCACCTTTGGCTTCGGTTTCGGTTTTGGCTTCGGTTTAGGTTCCGGCTTAGGGATCGGCACCGGCTCGGCTTTTGGTGGCTCTGGCGCGACTTCCGGCTCGGGTTCCGGTTCGGGCGGCGGCGGCGGGGTTACGGCTGCAGGTGCCGGTTCAGGCTGCACTTCGGGGGCTACCATGCTAATGCTGATAGGCTGAGACGCTTTAGGAACCTCAATGGTCTGATGAAATGAAGCATAAAGAATGCCGGCGATTACCGAACCGTGAAGGAGCACGGATAAAATCACGGACACAGGCGTTCGGGTTGGAAAAGGCGTAGTCAACGTCGTCATATCAGTCATGTTCATTGAGTGAAGCGCTGATTTTAAATGCAAATAGCAATCAGTTTCAATAAGCACGCTACTGAAGGCCAAAAGAAAGACGCTTTTTAACCCTGCCTGCGTTGCAGCGCGCGCCCATTATCTTTCGTTTGCACTCTGTTTAGCGATCACTTAACGTGTCTCGCAAATTCGGCAAGTCTAACGGGAGTATCCCATCGTGCTTTACGTCATTTATGCGGAAGATACCGCAGATTCACTGGAAAAACGTAACTCTGTGCGCCCGGCACACCTGGCGCGTCTGCAGCTGCTGCAGGATGAGGGGCGTCTGATTGTCGCCGGTCCTCTGCCTGCCGTCGACAGTAATGAGCCGGGCCCGGCTGGTTTCACCGGTTCTGTGATTGTTGCCGAGTTCTCATCGCTGGAAACGGCCCAGTCGTGGGCCAATGACGATCCGTATATCGCCGCTGGCGTGTACGATAAAGTCACGGTTAAACCGTTTAAACGGGTGTTCTGATGCAGTGGCAGCCCCTTCTGTTGTTAGTGCTGGTGCTGCTGCTGATTGGTCGTGCGCTGTGGCTGTGGCGCCGTCAGGGCTGGCGTCAGGCGCGCCAGCACATCGTCATGCTGGTGGTACTGGCGGCGGCCCTGCAGATAGTGAATGTTTCACTGGTATTACGCGGCCACTGACGACCGCGTTCATTGCTCAGGTATTCTGCGTGATAAACAGGATAGAGCGACGCTGCTGCTGCGCCACCTGATGACGAATCGCATGGATGCGCTTATAACGACGTGACTGCCCTTCCAGCCAGCGGGCACGACGGCGATGCGCCTGGCGTAACATTCTCCAGCGGGCCACTTCATTTCTGCTGCGTCTCATCACATCCTCTCTGACTGGCTAAACCCGCGACGCATTATAGTGATCTGGCTAAAAATGCCAAATCGAAACCTTCATCGAAACGTCATCAACGATTAAAGGTTTCGCTGGCGCAGATCAACACGTAAACTTTGCCCATCAAAGCGCGAACGGGACGTCCACTTTATGACCACATTTTATACCCTTATCAGTTGGTTGCTGCTGTTTGGCTACTGGCTGCTGATTGCCGGGGTTACGCTGCGCATCCTGATGAAGCGGCGAGCGGTGACCTCAGCGATGGCCTGGCTGCTGATCATCTACATTCTGCCGCTGGTGGGTATTATCGCCTATCTGTCGTTTGGCGAACTGCATTTAGGTAAACGTCGCGCTGAACGCGCCCGCACCATGTGGCCCTCGACCGCCAAATGGCTCAACGACCTGAAACAGTGTCGTCACATTTTCGCGACTGAACACAGTGACGTGGCGCGCTCCCTGTTCGAGCTGTGCCGTCATCGTCAGGGTATTGCCGGCGTTAAAGGCAATCAGCTGCAGCAGCTGACCAGCGCCGATGACGTGATGCAGGCGCTGATCCGCGATATTCAGCTGGCGCGCCATAATATTGAGATGGTGTTCTACATCTGGCAGCCGGGTGGTCTGGCTGATGATGTGGCGGAATCGCTGATGGCTGCCTCACGGCGCGGCGTGCACTGCCGCCTGATGCTGGACTCCGCCGGCAGCGTGGCGTTCTTCCGCAGTCCGTGGGTAGGCATGATGCGCAACGCCGGTATTGATGTGGTCGAGGCATTGCAGGTCAGCCTGTGGCGTGTGTTCCTGCGCCGCATGGATTTGCGTCAGCACCGCAAAGTGGTGCTGATCGATAACTACATTGCCTATACCGGCAGCATGAATCTGGTGGATCCGCGCTTCTTTAAACAGGATGCTGGCGTGGGTCAATGGATTGATCTGATGGCGCGCATGGAGGGCCCGGTGGCCACTACCATGGGCATCGTCTACGCCTGCGACTGGGAAATCGAAACCGGCAAACGCATTCTGCCGCCGGCGCCGGACGGCAATGTGATGCCGTTTGAGCAGGAGAGCGGTCACACCATTCAGGTGATCGCCTCAGGTCCGGGCTTCCCCGAGGACATGATTCATCAGGCGCTGCTGACGGCGGTGTATTCAGCGCGCGAGCAGCTGATCATGACCACGCCCTACTTCGTGCCGAGCGACGACTTACTGCACGCCATCTGTACCGCCGCGCTGCGTGGCGTTGAGGTGAGCATTGTTGTACCGCGCCATAATGACTCGCTGCTGGTCGGCTGGGCCAGCCGCGCCTTCTTCACTGAACTGCTGGAAGCCGGGGTGAAAATCTATCAGTTTGAAGATGGCCTGTTGCACACCAAGAGCGTGCTGGTGGACGGTCAGCTCAGCCTGGTGGGCACGGTGAACCTGGATATGCGCAGCCTGTGGCTCAACTTCGAGATCACGCTGGTGGTGGATGATGACGGCTTTGGTAGCGATCTCGCCACGGTCCAGGATGATTATATCGCCCGTTCGCGTCTGCTGGACGGCGCGCGCTGGGCAAAACGTGCCTGGTGGCAGCGCATCGTTGAACGACTGTTTTACTTCTTTAGCCCTTTACTGTAAAACGAGCGACAAGATTACCGCCTCAGAGTAAGCAGGAATGACCATGGATTTAAATAATCGCCTTACCGAAGATGAAACGCTGGAACAGGCTTACGATATTTTTCTTGAGCTGGCAGGCGATAACCTCGATCCGGCAGACATCATTCTGTTCAATCTGCAATTTGAAGAGCGCGGCGGTGCCGAGCTGTTTGATCCATCCGAAGACTGGCAGGAACATGTGGATTTCGATCTCAACCCTGACTTCTTCTCAGAAGTGGTGATCGGCCTCGGTGAAGCGGACGGCGAACCGATTACCGATGTGTTCGCGCGGATCCTGCTGTGCCGCGAGAAAGATCATAAGCTGTGTCATATTCTGTGGCGTGAATAAGCCGCAGCGCATAAAAAAACGCCGGGCACTGCCCGGCGTTGTTGTTTATGGCACCGCTATTAAAGCGGATCAACCTTCAGACAGGACACCGCATGGCGGAAACTGCCTTCGAGTAGCGGTCGGGTTTTGGCGCACTCCGGGCCGGCAATCGGGCAGCGGGTGCGGAACACGCAGCCTGATGGCGGATTGATCGGCGACGGCAGTTCCCCTTCCAGCAGCTGAATCTGCTTATTTTTCTCCAGGTCCGGATCAGGAATCGGCACCGCCGACATCAGCGCTTTGGTGTACGGATGCTGCGGATCGTTATATACCGCATCATAGGTCCCCAGCTCAACCGCGTGGCCGAGATACATCACCAGTACGCGATCAGAGATGTGCTTCACCACCGCCAGGTCATGCGCGATGAAGATCAGCGACAGGCCCATTTCACGCTGCAGTTTCTGCAGCAGGTTGACCACCTGCGCCTGAATCGACACGTCGAGCGCCGACACCGGCTCATCACAGATAATCAGCTTCGGCTCAAGAATCAGCGCACGGGCGATACCGATACGCTGGCACTGGCCACCGGAGAACTCGTGCGGATAGCGGTTGATGAGGTTCGGCAGCAGACCGACCTTCATCATCATGTTTTTAACCTTATCCTTCACTTCCTGACGCGGCATCTTTGGATAGTAGGTGCGCAGCGGTTCGGCGATGATGTCACCAATGGTCATACGCGGGTTGAGCGAGGCCAGCGGGTCCTGGAAGATCATCTGAATGTCACTGCGCGCCTGACGCCACTCTTCCTGGCTCTGGCCCAGCAGATCGCGCCCCAGCCACGCCACGCGCCCGTCGGTGGCTTTCACCAGACCGATAATGGCGCGCGCCAGCGTGGATTTGCCGCAGCCGGATTCACCCACCACGCCGAGGGTTTCGCCTTCATACAAACGCAGACTGACACCATCCACCGCTTTCAGGGTTTTCGGCGGCTGCCAGAACCACTGCTTGCCGTCTTTGATATCGAAATGCACCCTGAGATCGGCGATTTCCAGCAACACTTTTTTTTCTTCGATTACGGTGCTCATACTAACTCCTCCACCGGTTTGAAGCAGGCGCGCAGGCGCCCTTCGGCAAACGGTTCAAGCGGCGGTGATTTGGCACAAATATCCATGGCATATGCGCAGCGCGGCTGGAACGGACAGCCCTGCGGCAGACGCAACAGATTGGGCGGGTTGCCGGGAATGGTGGTCAGCGACTCTCCCTCCGCGTCAAGACGCGGCACCGCGCTCAGCAAACCGATCGAGTACGGATGGGCCGGCTGGTAGAACACATCGCGCGCACGGCCATATTCCATGGTGCGCCCGGCATACATCACCAGTACCTTGTCACAGATCCCGGCAACAACGCCGAGATCGTGAGTGATCATGATGATGGCGGTGTTAAATTCACGCTTCAGCTCATTCAACAGCGTCATGATTTGCGCCTGCACGGTGACATCCAGCGCAGTGGTTGGCTCATCGGCAATCAGCAGCTTTGGCCGGCACAGCAGCGCCATGGCGATCATTACGCGCTGACGCATGCCACCGGAAAACTCGTGCGGGAACATCTTCATGCGTTTGCGCGCTTCCGGCATTTTCACCGCGTCCAGCATGCGCACCGACTCTTCAAACGCCTGGGCGCTGCTCATGCCTTTGTGCAGTTTCAGCACCTCCATCAGCTGTTCGCCGACGCGCATGTACGGATTGAGCGATGTCATCGGGTCCTGGAAAATCATCGCAATCTGCTCCGCGCGCAGCTTGTTCAGCTTGCTTTCCGGCAGATTGAGGATTTCGCTGCCGTTGAACTGCGCCGAGCCGCCAATGCGACCATTTTTCGCCAGCAGTCCCATCAGTGCAAACGCGGTTTGCGATTTTCCGGAGCCGGATTCACCGACAATGCCCAGCGTTTCACCGGCGCGCAGGGAAAAGTTGAGGTCGTTCACAGCGGTCACGTCGCCGTCGTGAGTACTAAAGGTGACGCGCAGATCTTTAACGTCCAGCAGCAGGTTAGCGTTTCCCGCAGGTGCAGCCGCCAGCGGCTGCTGAGTATCATGATGGGTCATCGGGAAACTCCTTAACGATCTTTCGGGTCGAGGGCGTCACGCAGGCCATCGCCGATAAAGTTGAAACAGAACAACGTCACCACCAGGAAGCCCGCCGGGAACATCAGCAGCCACGGTGATACTTCCATCGAGTTGGCGCCGTCGCTCAACAGCGCGCCCCAGCTGCTCAGTGGCTCCTGGGTACCGAGGCCAAGGAAGCTCAGGAAGGATTCAAACAGGATCATGCTTGGCACCAGCAGCGAGGCATACACCACCACCACGCCCAGCACGTTCGGCACGATGTGGCGCAGCACGATATTGCCGGTAGAAACACCGCCGACCTGCGCCGCTTCGATGAACTCTTTGCGCTTCAGTCCCAGCGTCTGGCCGCGCACGATACGCGCCATATCCAGCCATGACACCATGCCAATGGCAACGAAGATCAGCAGGATATTGCGGCCAAAGAAGGTCACCAGCAGGATGACGAAGAACATAAACGGGAACGAGTTGAGGATTTCCAGGATACGCATCATCACCGAGTCAATCTTGCCGCCAAGGTAGCCGGCCAGCGAACCGTACAGCGTGCCCACCAGCACCGCGATCAGCGCTGAAGCGATGCCAACCATCAGTGAGATACGGCCGCCAATCGCCACGCGCACCAGCAGGTCACGTCCCGAAGAGTCGGTGCCAAACCAGTGCCCTGAGGTGGTGTCCGGCGGTGCAGACATCATCGCCCAGTCGGTATCATCATATTTGAACTGCGCCAGCATCGGGGCGAACACCACGAACAGCGCAATCACCAGCAGCACCAGCAGGCTGATAAGGGCCGCACGGTTATGAATAAAGCGGCGACGTGCGTCCTGCCACAGGCTGCGCCCTTCCACTTCCAGCTTTTCGCTGAACGCGTCCAGAGCTTCGCTATTTTTCTTACTTAACATCATGAGCGAGCTCCACCATCAGTAACGAATTTTCGGATCGATAACGGCGTACAGCACGTCAACGATCGCGTTGAACAGGATGGTCAGCACGCCGACCAGAATGGTCAGGCTCATCACCAGCGAGTAGTCACGGTTCAGTGCGCCGTTGACAAACAGCTGACCGATGCCCGGCAGACCGTAAATTGATTCGATTACCATCGAACCGGTGATGATGCCAACAAACGCCGGCCCCATATAGGAGAGCACCGGCAGCAGCGCCGGCTTTAGCGCGTGGCGCAGCACAATACGGCGCAGCGGCAGACCTTTCGCACGCGCGGTGCGGATGAAGTTAGAGTGCATCACTTCAATCATCGAGCCGCGGGTGATACGGGCGATACTGGCGATGTAAGCCAGTGACAGCGCCACCATCGGCAGCAGCATGTAGTTCCACTGCCCGCCATTCCAGCCGCCGCCCGGCAGCCAGCGCAGGGTGATGGCAAAGATCAGTACCAGCAGCGGTGCCACCACGAAGCTGGGAATGACCACCCCGGTCATCGCCACCCCCATGACCGCGTAATCCCACAAACTGTTTTGCTTCAGCGCGGCGATAACCCCCGCCGTGACGCCCAGCACCACCGCAAGGAAGAAGGCTGCCAGCCCCAGTTTGGCCGATACCGGAAACGCATGACCAACCAGGTAGTTAACCGAGTAGTCTTTATATTTAAACGACGGCCCGAAATCGCCGTGTGCCAGCTGCACCAGGTAGCTGAGATACTGTTTGCCGATCGGGTCGTTGAGATGATATTTGGCCTCAATGTTGGCCATGACTTCCGGCGCCAGCGCACGCTCGCCGGTGAACGGACTGCCGGGTGCCAGTCGCATCATAAAGAAGGAGATGGTGATCAGAATGAATAGCGTCGGGATGGCTTCAAGGAGCCGACGCAGGATGAATTTTAACATTGCCGTACCTACCAGGCTGTTGCTTCACAAAGTCAAAAAGGCGGCACCGCAGCACCGCCACTGTCGATAGCCTGAGTGCTATTAATGCTTAATGATGTACAGATTCTTATCCAGGGTTTTATCCAGCGGATCGTTGCCGGTGTAGCCGCCAACGTACGGTTTCACCAGACGCGCGTTCACGTAGTAGTAAACCGGCACGATGGTGCTGTCTTTATCCAGGATCTGCTCTGCTTTCTGATAATCGGCCACGCGCGCTTTGTCATCCGCCGCTTTCACCGCATCGTGAATCACTTTGTCGAAGTCCGCGCTCTTATAGTGCGAGGTGTTACTGCTGCTGTCCGACAGCATGATGTTCAGGAAGGAGGTCGGTTCGTTATAGTCGGCACACCATGCCGCGCGGGAGACATCGAAGTTGCCCTGATGACGGGTATCCAGGAAGGTTTTCCACTCCTGGTTTTCCAGCTTGATGTTCACGCCGATGTTCTTTTTCCAGATGGACGAGGCGGCAATCGCCAGTTTTTTGTGCAGATCGGAGGTGTTGTACAGCAGGTTGAAGGTCAGCGGTTTGTCGGCGGTATAACCGGCTTCGGCCAGCAGTTTCTTCGCTTCTTCGTTACGCTTGTTCTGATCCCACTTGTACCAGTCCGGCGGCAGCAGTTCCATGCCGTCAGTGGCTGGCGGTGTGAAGCTGTAGGCCGGCTGTTGACCCTGCGCCAGCACTTTGTTCACCATGATGTCGCGATCCAGACCCAGCTTCAGCGCGGTACGCACGCGGACATCGGTAAACGGCGCTTTCTGGTTGTTGATTTCATAGTAGTAGGTGCACAGATACGGTTTCACCATCAGCTCTTTACCGTTATCACGCTGCAGTTTTTTAAACAGCTCGATCGGCATGTTGTTGTAAGTGATGTCGCTGCCGTTCTCGGAGAAATAACGGTTCACATCGCTGACTTCGGAGTTGATTGGCAGGAAGGTGACTTTATTCAGTACGGTATGTTCGTTGTCCCAGTATTCCGGGTTACGCACCAGCGTCACGCGTTCGTTGATCACGTGAGATTCCAGTTTGAAGGCACCGTTGCCGACCCAGTTCTGCGGCTGCGTCCACTGGTCGCCAAACTTCTCAATGGCTGGCTTATACACCGGTGACATCACCGCGTTGATCAGCAGCTTATCGAAGTACGGTACCGGCTCGCTCAGCGTCACTTCCAGCGTGTGGTCATCCAGTGCTTTCACGCCAAGATCGGAGGTCGGTTTTTTACCGGCGATGATGTCATCCACGTTGAGGATGTGGCCATACTGCGGGTAGCTCGCATAAGGCGAGGCGGTTTTTGGATCGACCAGACGCTGCCAGCTGTAGACGAAGTCCTGCGCGGTGACCGGCTCGCCGTTTGACCATTTGGCATTTTTACGCAGATGGAAGGTCCAGACTTTGTAGTCTTTGTTTTCCCAGCTTTCCGCGACGCCCGGAACCGGCTTACCGTTGCTGTCGCTCACGATCAGACCTTCATACAGGTCACGGGCGATATTATCTTCCGGCACGCCTTCGATTTTGTGCGGATCCAGCGACTGCACTTCATCGCCATTGCCGCGCACCAGTTCCTGTTTCGCTGCCAATTCGGTACCCGCCGGTACGTTGGCCGCCAGTGCAGCATTCCCTGCCAGCGCGCCGATGGCCGCCAGTACGCCTGCGGCGATCAGGCTTTTTTTCGTGATGTTGTTCATTATTACGCTCCAGTTTTATTATCGTCACCGGGTCGGCTGACCGCCCGGCGTACCCCGTTTCCGGGAGATCTCCGCCTGTCTGCGCGAAGATCACTACCACCCTGCAGGGTTACCACGGCAACGTGACGCCCGACTGTAGCGCCGGATCGTCACATTACTCAATGTTTCTTTATGTAATAGTATTTCAGCGCCAGCATATCCTGCGGATCTTTGCCGCTGAAACCGCCCACCCACGGCTTCACCAGCCGCACGCTAACGCGGTAGTAAACCGGGATGATCGGTGAATCCTGATCCAGCTGTTGTTCCGCCTGCTGATAGAGTTGCGCGCGCTGCGCGTCATCAGCGGTGTTGAGCGTTTGCGCCATCAGCGCATCAAATGCGGCGCTGTGATAAAACGCGGTGTTGATGGAGGAGCCACTCAGCAGCAGATTGAGGAAGCTGGATGGCTCGTTGTAATCCGCACACCAGGTGGCGCGCACCACATCAAACTGTGCCTGATGACGGGTCTCCAGTAGCGTTTTCCACTCCTGATTTTGCAGCGTGACCTGTGCATCGAGATTCTTTTGCCACATCGAGGCAGCCGCAATCGCCTGACGCTTGTTCTGTTCTGAAGTGTTATACAGCAGGGTAAAACGCAGCGGATGCTGGGCATTGAAGCCAGCTTCCGCCAGCAGCTGCTTCGCTGCCGCGTTACGTTGCGCCTGCGTCTGCCGCGCCCACGCTGGCGTATTGAGAGAAATACCGTGAATAAAGGGCGGCGTCAGGCCGTAGGCCGGGATCTGTCCCTGCCCCATAATTTTCTGCGCGATGATGTCGCGGTCGATCGTTAACTTCAGCGCGTTGCGTACGCGGACGTCGTCAAACGGCGCTTTCTTGTTATTGATTTCGTAATAGAAGGTGCACAGCAGCGGGCTGACTTTTACTTCGTCTCCCAGCGCCTGCTGCAGCTTTTTGAACATATCGGGCGGCACCACGCTGTTGGTCATGTCGGTACCGCCACTGCGATAGCGGTTTATATCGCTATTCTCAGAGGTGAGCGCCAGAAACACGCCTTCGTCCAGCGTGGTATGGGCATTGTCCCAGTAGTGCGGATTACGCTTCACCACGATCTGCTCGTTCACCACCCAATCTGCCAGCGTGTAAGCACCATTACCCACGTAGTGCTGCGGCTGTGTCCAGGCATCGCCCCACTGCTCTACCGCCGGACGATACACCGGTTTCATCGAAGTATGAGCCAGCATATCAACAAAATACGGGACCGGTTCAGAGAGCGTAACCTGCAAATGATGATCGTCCAGCGCTTTCACGCCGAGCTGGGAAGGCGCAGCTTTACCGGCGAGGATGGCATCAATGTTGCTGATGTGCGCAGCCTGCAAATAGCTGGCGTACGGCGAGGCGGTGCGGGGATCGGCCAGACGCTGCCAGCTGTAGACAAAATCCTGCGCGGTGACAGGCTCACCATTGCTCCAGCGGGCGTCTTTACGCAGCGTGAACGTCCAGATGCGGCCCTGCTGATTTTGCCACTGCTGCGCCACGCCGGGCACCAGTTGACCGTTGTTGTCGGTCTCAACCAGTCCTTCCAGCAGATTGCGAATCACATTGGATTCCGGCACACCCTCGACTTTTTGTGGATCAAGCGAGGACACTTCGCTGCCGTTGTTAATAACGATGCGTTGCGTATCCGCTAATGACGTCCCGGCTGGGATCTCAGCGGCCTGACTTTGCGCCAGCGCACTGGATAGGCAAAGCGCCAGAAACGTGCGCGCTGCCGTTTTCGCTACCATGCTTTTCATCAACCAATATCAACCTTCAACATAAACCTGATAGCAGTAAGCAAGAAGCGTACACATTTGTTGCTAGCAGATAAAAAATTTTGCGGTGAGCCGAAAATTATCAGAAGCGTTGCCCGCACGCCAAAGCTAAACCACAAAAATGTTAGCTGATTCTCTTTTATCACGTTGCCGCGCACAGGAAAAGTGTTAATTCTTGAGCAAAATTATCGATTAATCCACTGATAAACAATGAATTTCAGCCTGATTTGCACGTTAATTATTCGTTAATCAACTAACTTTATAATATTTACGAATATTGCTGCTTTCAATGCTGAA
>NZ_JASEWO010000043.1:0-28875 GCF_030024295.1 Pantoea sp. Pa-EAmG | reverse complement strand
CTATCTGCCCAGTCATTTGGTGCTTTCGCCGCAGATTCTATCAACGCCGAACAAGCAGCAAACCTGCAGCCGGTCGGCACCATTAGCGTCAGCGGCATTGGCGGCTCACCGATGGATATCCATCAGCAGCTGAACGCCAAAGCTGAAGCGCAAGGTGCTAAAGCCTATCGCGTTGTTGAGGCTTATAACGACAACAGCTACCACGCAACCGCGGAACTTTATAAATAAGTTTGCCGGAACAAGATGCAGTGTGAACGGCGACCCGTTTGAGAGGCGTTTGCCTCTCAGGTTGCCCACCCCATTTCAGGAGAGTGAATCATGAAAACCAAATTATCTATTGCTGTACTGAGTCTGGCTTCCGTTCTGTCTTTTGGCGCCAGTGCTGCCACCCTGGTAACCAACACCCAGGCTGAAAATCTGCAGCCGCTGAATCAGACCATTAGCGTGAGCGGCGTCGACGGCGACCAGACCAATATCCGTCAGGAACTGTCCCAGAAAGCCGATGCTCAGGGTGCGAGCCATTACCGCATCATTGAGAATAATCAGGACAACACCTTCCACGTGACGGCTGAACTGTACAAATAAACTTTAACTATCGATCCGGCGTTATGCAGTCGCCGGGAGAAGATCGACGACCCGCTTACCCTCTTCGTGCCGCAGGTTGTTGATTCTAATGAGGAGACGAATTATGAAAATCAAAACAACCATCGCAACCGCTACGCTGCTTTCTCTGTTCGCTTTTGGCGCTTCAGCTGCCCAACTGGTAACGGATGAATCCGCGCAGAATCTGCAATCTACCGGCCAGACCATTACCGTTAGCGGAACAGGCGGCTCACCTATGGATTACCGCGCTCAGCTTTCTCAGAAAGCCGATGAGCAGGGTGCCAGCGCGTATAAAGTGATTGAAGCGCGCACCGGTGACAGCTATCACCTGACTGCAGAGCTGTACAAATAATTCCTCGTCAATTCTGACGAACCCTTTGGCCCCGCCTGCCGGGGCCCTTTTTGGTTGTGCTACTGAACATTAAAGCGGAGCTGGCCTTCCAGCTCCTCTTCTGCCTCATCGAATAGCAATATCAGCGCACCATAGCGGCGTTTCTGCCCTTTCCCCAGATTGATGAACGCAATTTCCAGCGGCAACGGGATCTGCTCGCCGATGATCATTTCCCACAGATCGTCCAGATCGTGAATGGTGCGATCCGCCAGCGCGAAACGTTCGCAAAACTGACGGTAGAAATGAGCCTGATCGACGATTTCATTGAAGTCGAAACGCTCGGTTCTCATGGTGACATCCTCTCGCTACGCCAGACCGCCGAGGTGCAGCGCTTTGACTTCCAGATACTCTTCCATGCCCAGCACCGATCCTTCGCGTCCCAGTCCGGACTCTTTCACGCCGCCAAACGGCGCCAGCTCGGTCGAGACCGCGCACTCGTTGATCCCAATCATGCCGGCTTCCAGCGCCGCCGAAACGCGAAACACGCGCTGCAGATTCTGCGTATAGAAGTAAGCCGCCAGACCGTATTCGGTGTTGTTGGCGCGCGCGATTACCTCAGCTTCATCGTCAAAGCGGAAGCAGGCGGCCACCGGACCGAAGGTCTCTTCCCGCGCCAGCTGCATCTCTTCATGCGCATCGGCAATCACCGTCGGCTGCCAGAAGTTGCCGCCCAGCGGATGGCGCTCGCCGCCCACCAGCAGCTTCCCGCCTTTGCTCAGCGCATCTTTGACATGCTCCGCCACTTTCTCCACCGCAGACGGCTCAATCAGCGGCCCGACCACCACGCCCGGCTCCACGCCATTGCCCACTTTTAGTTTGCCCACCGCCTCAGCCAACTGATGCACAAAGCGGTCGTATATTGCGTTGTGGATATAGAAGCGGTTAACGCTGACGCACACCTGCCCGGCGTTACGGAATTTGTTGGCGATAGCCCCCTGCACCGCCGCGTCGATATCGGCATCGTCAAACACGATATAGGGCGCGTTGCCGCCCAGCTCCATCGAGACTTTCTTCATGGTTTCGGCCGCGTTCCGCATCAGCGTTTTCCCCACTGCGGTGGAACCGGTAAAGGAGATTTTACGCACCGCGCGGGAAGCCATAATGGCGTCGCTGATGGCGTGCGTGTCGCCAGCTACCGCGTTCAGCACGCCGTCCGGCACGCCCGCCTTTTGTGCCAGCGCCACCAGCGCAAAGGCGCTGAGCGGGGTGTTATTGGCCGGCTTGATGATGCCGGTGCAGCCGACCGCCAGCGCCGGTCCGAGTTTGCGCGTCAGCATCGCCATCGGGAAATTCCACGGCGTGATGGCCGCGACCACGCCAATCGGCTCGCGCGTCGCCAGAATGCGCGAACCGGCTTTGGCTGGCGGGATAATTTCGCCGTTGGCGCGCTTCGCCTGCTCGGCAAACCATTGAATAAAGCTGGCGGCGTACTCTACTTCACCCTCGGCTTCCTTTAGCGGTTTGCCCTGCTCGGCGGTCATCAGCTGGCCCAGCCAGCTTTTGTGCTCAATGATCAGCTGGTACCAGCGATAAAGGATTTCGCTGCGCTGTTTGACGGTTTTGTCGCGCCACGCCGGAAAAGCGCGCTGTGCGGCGGCAATCGCCTGTTCGGTTTCAGCCTTGCCGGCTTTCGCCACCTGCGCCAGTACCTCGCCGGTGGCCGGATTGGTGACATCAAAGGTGCTGCTGGCGGTGTGCCACTGGCCGTCAGCGAAGTAGCCAGTGTTGAACAGTTCGTGTTGTTGCAGGGAAGTGGACATCGTTATTCTCCTGTCAGTAAGCATCCTGTCAGGAAAGTATAGATGGCAATAATCGGGCAATGAGGGTCAGCGTGGCATCAGGCCAGCCGCTGCGCCAGGCAGCGGCCAGTTTCAGATTTGGATGAGGGTGTTCTGGTACTTATCCAGCATCATCGACAGCCGTTTCACCGGTTCCGTCACGCTGGCCGGGGCGGCATAGTGCTGCAGCTTCTGCTGATAAACGTCCAGCTCCTGCAGCAGGCGCTCAAAGTAGTAGCGCCGTTTATCATCGCTGCTGGCCGCAATAATGCGGTCGGCGGTGGCGCGCAGCTGGCGGTGATACGCCGACAGGTCGGCATTGACCGGTACCTCTGCGTTGCGCAGGCGCTGATGACCAATAATCAGCGTGAGCGCAATCCGGTATTTGTCGATATCGCCCGGGAACAGATTAAGCAGCAGGAACAGCTGCTGATAAAGCGCCGGTAAATGGTTCTCACGCCGGCGCGCCTGATTGGTGGTCAGCGCGGCCACCGCAGCATACATAAAGCGATTCAGCAGCTTGCGTCCGGTGCGGGCTTTGGATTTGTCACGAATCAGCAAAATCACCATCATCGCTACAAAGCTGCCAATCCACTGGCCGAGCGCGTTGTCGAGAAACACGTTGAACTCAAACTTCATCGGGTTATCCAGCACCAGCACGTTGATGGTGCCGATCAGCGCGCCCAGCGTACCAATCTGCCGCCGCTGTACAAAGATGCCGCCGATAAAGCCGAGTGCGCCAATCGCGATACACAACAGCAAGGCACTTTGCTGGGTGCCCGGCAATACCCAGATGAAGTAGAGCATGCCCAGCGGCACCGCAAAGGCCATGCCGTAGAAGAAGTCTTTCGCCATCATCAGCGGATTCGGCATACGCATCGCCAGCGCGGTAATCACCGCCAGCATCACCATGCAGCCGCTGCCGGAAGTCCAGCCGGTATATAGCCAGAACAGCGAACCGAGCGCGGTAGCGACAAAGGTGCGCACGCCATTGATCATCGCATGATGCGTCTCCGCTGAGCGCGCCTGGATCACCACTTCACGCTGCAGAATGCTCTCCTCCAGCGTGGTGATACGGCTGTTACTTTTGACGCCATTGATCAGCAGTAGATACTCCGTCGCCGCACCGACCCAGCTGGCCAGGGTAAACGGCACGCTTTTACTGCTGACGCCAATAACGCGGCGCATCAGCTTCATGCGCTTATGTACGTCACTGACGCTGGTTACCTCTTTCTCAATCAGCAGGCGATACTGCGGCGGGATGTAATCCGGGCGCGAATTCTGAATCAGGAAGGTCTCAGCGGCCTGAGTAATCAGCGTCAGCGATAGCGTGTTGAGCATTTGCAGCCGGCGGCTGGTGTTGCTCCAGCGCGACGACTCCATCAGCAGCTGGCTGCGCATACCGTTGAGCGCGGTCGTGCGGCGCACCAGTGCGCTCCAGGCTTTGTCGACTTCCTCTTTATCCTCGTGCGCCACGCACAGCTGCAGCAGGCGGTAGTGCGCTACCAGCAGCGCATCCACTTCCGCATCAATCACTTTCTTGATCGAGCGCGGAGAGAACAGCATGTCGGCAAGAATTGCGCACAGAATACCGAGCACAATTTCGCTGCAGCGCTCCACGGCGAACTGCGGCGCCAGCGTCAGGCCGCCGCTGGCATCCGCGGTCACCACGATGATCAGCGCAGTGTAGCCGGCGAGGCCCAGCGCGTAGGAGTTTTCGACTTTAATCAGCGATGAGAGCCAGACGCACATGCCGGCCCACAGGCAGCACAGCAGCAGCATCACCACCGGCGCGCGCACCGTCGCAATCATGATGGTGAGTGCCGCGATACAGCCGATAAAGGTGCCGATAATACGCAGAACGCCACGGTAGCGCAGCGCGCCAGAGTAGGGATCGCCGCCCGCGGCAAAGGCGGTGCCGCCGGCCACAATGCCGGCAGTCATCACCGCCCAGCGCGGCGTTTCCAGATTGAAGTGAAAGCCAATCATCAGCGCTGCCACCAGCGCGAAGGTCAGCTTTACCGGGAAACGCAAAAACTCAATCATATCGCCCCCGCTTAACCAAACTCACGCAGGCGGTTGAACAGCTGCGCCATCGGCGACACTTTGGTCTGGCGGTCTTTGTCACCGGTGATCACCACAGTAGCGGTGGTGCCGGCCGGGAAGCGGTTGCCGGGCTGATCGTCAAGGCGAATACGCACCGGCACGCGCTGCGCCAGACGCACCCACTCGAGGTTGGAGTCCACGGTGGCCATGCCTTTGCTGTCGACGCTGCTGCTGCTGTTGGTCACGCCAGCCGCGATACTGTCAACCGTGCCGCGCAGCACCGTGTTGCTGCCCAGCGGAGTAATTTCCGCGCGGAAGCCGGGACGCACGCCATCCAGCTTGGTCTCTTCCATGTAGGCCAGCACGTAGAACGAGTGCTGCTGCACCAGCGCCACGGCCACCGAGCCGCGCGTGATGAATTCACCCTGATAGACGTTGAGGTTGGTGACCCAGCCGTCGGACGGCGCTTTGATGGTGGTGCGATCGAGGTCGATCACCGCCAGATCGCGCGTCGCCACCGCTTTGGCCAGCTGATGTTCGCTGGTCTGCAGGTCGCTGTTCGACTGCTCAATGGCTTCACGCGACATCGCGCTGGTACCGAGCTGGTTACGGCGCGCCGCTTCACGGCGTTTTTCGCTGACCAGCGCCTGGTAATATTCGACATCCGCCTGCGCCTCATCCAGCGCTTTCTGATAGCGCGGACGGTCGACGATAAACAGCGTATCGCCTTTTTTCACCAGCTGGTTGTCGTGTACCGGGACGTCGGTGATCAGTCCGGTCACGTCCGGAGAAATCGCCACCACGTCGGCGGAGAATTTGGCGTCACGCGTCCACGGCGACTCGGTATAGAACACCCAGGCGCGGAAGATGATAATAACAGCGATGATAACCAGCAGGAGCGTAATGGCGTAACGCGCGATTTTTCTTATTAGCGCTTTCACTTAAAACCTCAGACGAATAGACGGGATACAAGGTAAAACACACAGCAATACAGCGCTGTGTTAAAAAGTGCCGGGTGCCACACCAGATCGTAAATCCCGCTGGGCGTCAGCACGCGTTTCACCAGCCAGAACAGCGCCAGCGAAACCAGTAGTTCGATGAAGATGGGCGGAAAAGACAGCCCGAATACGACAAATACCGGAAGCACACTCATTTCGGATCCTTAGTTCGACCTTGCCGGATCGCACCGATACCTGCCCTCATGCCACGGAGCACGTTGGGTTGATTATCAGGGGATGATTGGGAGACTGATGGCAACATTCAGGCCGCGTTGAGCTAATGATAGCGTATCATCGAGTAAACACAGCCGTGTTAAGGTGCGGTGAACAGACCCAGCGTGCGTATAGTAACGCGCTTGACTATACGTTTTCTACATATTGTGAGCTAAATCACTTTTTAGCCAGAGTAAACAATGGAACGACTCAAAGGCATGTCCATTTTCGCCAAAGTGGTTGAATTGGGCTCATTTACCGCCGCCGCACGCCAGCTGCAGCTCAGCGTCTCGTCAATCAGCCAGATTGTTGCCAGACTGGAAGATGAGCTGCAGGTGAAACTGCTTAACCGCAGCACCCGCAGTCTGGGCCTGACCGAAGCCGGTAAGATTTATTATCAGGGCTGCCGCCGCATGCTGGCAGAGGCCTCGCAGGTGCACGAACAGCTGTACGCCTTCAACAACACGCCGATCGGGATTTTACGCATCGGCTGCTCAACCACCATGGCACAAAATGTCCTGTCCGCCATGACCAGCGAGATGCTGCACGAATACCCGGGACTGAGCGTCAACCTGATGACCGGCATACCGGCGCCGGACCTGATTGCTAACGGGCTGGATGTGGTGATACGCGTCGGTGAGCTGCAGGATTCCAACCTGTTCTCGCGCCGGCTGGGCGCCATGCCGATGGTGGTATGCGCGGCGAAGAGCTACCTGGCCCAGCACGGCACGCCGGAAAAGCCGGCTGAAATCGACAACTTTTCCTGGCTGGAGTACAGCGTGCGCCCGGATAATACCTTCGAGCTGGTGGCACCGGAAGGCCAGGTGACGCGCCTGACGCCGCAGGGGCGTTTTGTCACCAATGATTCTCAGACGCTGATTCGCTGGCTGAAAGCGGGCTGCGGTATCGCCTATGTGCCGCTGATGTGGGTGATTGATGAGATCAACGTCGGTGAGATCGATATTTTGTTCCCGCAGTATCACTCGGAGCCGCGCCCGGTGTATGCCGTCTATACCGAGAAGGATAAGCTGCCGCTCAAGGTGCAGGTGTGTATCAATTATCTGACCGAGTATTTCAGGCAGGTGGCGAGGCAGTATCAGCAGCACCGCAAAAGTTAGCCGGGGTGGCGCGCGGGTATTGCTGGCCTTAAGGACACATACGGGGAAGTGCTGTTCAGTGATGCATGCCAGTCACCATGAAGGTGACCTGGCAAAACAATTGCGTGATGCCGATCAGTTAAGTACCAAATTCAATTACCGCAGATTTCGTAGCGGCGCGATTAATCGCGCGTACTACTAGCAGCACCATTCCCATCCATGCTTCGCGCAATAAATTGCGCCGCTACCAAAGTGTGCGTGCTGTTTACTCATAACTGACAAGCATTGTACAAACCCATTGCGCGGTTTTGACAGGGTGCGCACTGATGCGCACCAGCATGAACCTTAAGCCGTTCCGCCCACGGTAATTTTATCCAGCTTCAGCGTGGGCTGACCTACGCCGACCGGCACGCTCTGGCCCTCTTTACCGCACACGCCGACGCCCTTATCCAGCGCCAGATCGTTACCGACCATGGAAATCTGCTGCATCGCCTCAATGCCGGAGCCGATCAGCGTCGCGCCTTTCACCGGTTTGGTGACTTTGCCGTTCTCGATCAGATAAGCCTCGGAGGTCGAGAACACAAACTTGCCGGAGGTGATATCGACCTGGCCGCCGCCAAAGTTAGGGGCATACAGACCATACTCCACACTCTCAATGATCTCCTGCGGCGTCGATTTGCCCGCCAGCATATAGGTGTTGGTCATGCGCGGCATCGGCAGGTGCGCATAGGATTCACGACGACCGTTACCAGTAGGCGGCACGCCCATCAGACGCGCATTGAGCTTGTCCTGCATATAGCCTTTCAGCACGCCGTTCTCGATCAGCACGTTGTACTGTCCCGGCACGCCTTCATCATCCACCGCCAGCGAACCACGCAGCCCCTGCAGGGTACCGTCGTCAACCACGGTGCAGAGTTCGGACGCCACCAGCTGGCCCATCTTACCGCTGAAGACGGAAGTCTCGCGGCGGTTGAAATCCCCTTCCAGACCGTGGCCCACCGCTTCGTGCAGCAGCACGCCTGGCCAGCCCGCACCCAGCACCACCGGCAGCGTACCGGCTGGCGCCGCGACGGCGGACAGGTTAACCAGCGCCATGCGCACCGCTTCGCGCGCCCAGACATCGGCCCGTACGTCGCCGCTCTCATCGGCGAGGAAAAATTCGTAGCCGGTACGCGCACCGCCGCCGCTGGCGCCGCGCTCGCGTTTACCCTGATCTTCCACCTGAACGCTAATGGACAGGCGCACCAGCGGGCGAATATCCGCCGCCAGCGTACCGTCGGTGGCGGCGACCAGCACCTGCTCGTAGACGCCGCTCAGGCTGGCATTCACTTCCTGCACGCGCGGATCAGCAGCGCGTGCCACTTTATCAACCCGGTGCAGCAGCGCGATTTTGTCTTCGCGCGTCAGGCTGTCCAGCGGATTGACTGGTGCGTACAGCGAACGGTTAAGCACCGCGGAGAGCGCGTGCGCTTTACCGTTGCCCTGCTCGCGCACAATACTGCGCGCCGCTTCGGACGATTGGCGCAGGGCGTTGAGGCTGATTTGATCGGCATAGGCAAAACCGGTTTTCTCGCCGCTTACCGCGCGGACGCCCACGCCCTGATCGATGTGATAAGAGCCATCTTTAATGATTTTGTCTTCCAGCACCCAGGATTCATGGAAGCTGGACTGAAAATAGAGATCGGCATAGTCCAGACGACGTTCTGAAAGCTGCCCTAACAGGGAAAAAAGGTCCTGCTGATTAATGCTGTTCGCAGCTAGTAACTGCTCACTTACCAGATTCAGAGTCATCGTTTCTCACTCATTATGTGCTCGGATAGTCATAGCCTGCGGCAATTCCCCGACGGCGTCAAATTCACTTCTTATCGGCTTCGCGCGGTTTGCGCAGCACTTCATTGATTTCCGGCTTATCCAGCGGTCCGCTGATGTGATAGCGCAGCAGCGAAATCTTATTCCACAACGGTGCCAGCACCTTGCTGGCGGCAAAAACCGCCGCGCCGACCACCGGGTTAATCACAAACGCGGTGGCCACGCCAACCGAGGCACCGATCTCCGGTGCCACCACCGCTTCCATGTCGATTTGCCGCTGCACAAGATCTATTTTGCCCTGCATGGCGATATCCGCTTCGAGGCCATCCACCAGCAGGTTATCGGTGCGCATCACGCCGTTTTCAATCCACGCCGTGCCGTTAATCGAATCAAACCAGAAACCTTCATTAAAGGTATCGCTAAAATCGAAGCGCAGCTTACGCAGCAGGGCATCGAAGCTCACCAGCCGCAACAACTGTCCGGCACGACCGGTGTTCACATCCGCAATCTGCCCTTTGCCGAAGTGGGTTTTCAGCGTGCCGCTCAGCGTCTTTTCTGAAGGCTGCCACGGTGCGGAGCGCCAGTGCAGGTCATAATCAATTTTAAACGGCGCATCGCGCAGCGGCGTGTTCATGCCAAACCAGTTGGTGGCATCATTGATATTTTTGCCGCTCAGGCTGCCTTTTAACGAGGTGCGCTGCTCGCCCGCTTTGTTCACCCATTCACCCGCGACATTGAGCTTCGAGCTGCCGGTATCGACGCTGCCGTTAGTGAGTGCTAACGTCTCTCCCTGCGGCTGGAGCCTGGCCTGAATGTGGCCGAACTTCTGCCCGCGCAGCCAGCACTCAGCGCAGTTGAGCTGCAGCGCTGGCCAGCTGCGGAAATCAATGCCGCTGTCCCCACTGAACGGCGAGGAGGCCTTGCCCGCTTCGTCGTCACTCCATTGCGGATTGTAATAAAGATAGCTCAGGTCGATTTGCCACGGCGCGTGTTGTGCGGTTCGCAGGCTGCCGCGCGCTTCGCGGCTCTCCAGCTGCAGCTGCGTACTGCCGCCCGCGCCCTGGGTCACCGTGGCATTAACATCGTGCCACTGCTGGCCGCCGAGCGTCAGGGCCGGAGTGCGCAGCGTCACATCGCCCGGCAGCAGTGCGCCGCCGATGTCCGTCTCGCCCTGCGCATTGCGTGAACCCGTCGCGCCGGTCATCAGCCCCAGCCAGGCTTCGCCGTCCAGCGCCGGCAGATTAAGCACCATCCCACGCCGATCCGGTAGCGCCGGCGTGCTTTTGGCATCATTCAGCCAGATACCGCGATCAACGCGCAGCTGCGGCTCCAGCAGCCAGCGGCTGTTAAAGCGATGGTGCTCACGCACGCTGCCGCTGAGGTTAAAACTGTGCAAATCGCCGCTGGCATTAATGGCGATGGGCAGTGCCTCACCGGCCTCTTTATCCAGTGGTGGAGGTAAGTGACTGCTCACTGTCTTGCCGTCACCGTTGATATCAACCTTGTAGCGCGCCCCACCCTGATGCGGCAGCGTGATGTCGACATTGCCCTGCCACGCCAGACTGCCGCCCAGCTTACTGCTTACGCTGGCGGGCAGCATGGCCAGTTTTGCCGGCTGCCAGTCGCCCAGCAGTTTGACGTTAACGCCAAAATCATCGGGATTTTCCGTGGTGGTGAAACGCACGCCGGTGGGCTGACCGAACCAGTTGGCCTGCAGCTCTTCACTCTCCAGGTTTCCGTTGTTGTAGCGGAAACGTCCGGTCAGGTTTTTCAGCGTGGTGTTAAGCGGCTTAATGTGCAGGCTGTTGTTATTCAGCACCACGTTACCGCTGGCGTGCACCAGTTCCCCATCCAGCGGAATATCCAGGTTGAGCGAACCACGCACGTTGCCGCTAATCTGCAGCTGCTCCAGCGCCGCACCCAGCGTGGATTTGAGCGGCGTGCGGGCGAAATAGTCGGCGATATCTTTACCTTCGCCGCTCAAATCACCGTCAATGATCAGCTTCTCTTTCAGGTAATCCGGGATTACCGCACTGACGTTGCGCGCGTCCACCGCGCCCAGCCGGGTTTGCGCCGCCTTCATCCACAGACCATCGTTAATAAAATCGAGGTCGATATCGAGGTTTTGCAGCGCCGGCCAGCCCGGCTGGAACTGGAAGGTAGCATTGCGCACCGGCACGGCCACTTCAAACATGCCGTCGTGGTGCTTAAACGGGAACAGACGCGGATCCCCGGCAAACAGCAGCGTGGCATTCTCCACCTGGCCGCCTTTGACCGCTTCGCTGAGATACTGCGTCAGATCGTGGCCCATCAGCGGCTCGGGGAAGTAGCGCCAGGCATCACCGGCGTCGGTGACGCGAATCCCGGCAAGAATGTCGAGGCGCGGCGCTTTACCGACATTTTGCTGATAGCGGAAATCGCCGCGCGCCCATAGCGAACGTGCCTGCACGTCCAGCTGCTGGCCATCCAGCGTCAGGCCGTTGCCATCGCGCAGCCAGTTAATCCTGCCGGTGACCTGCTGAATCTGTAACGGCGCCTGGAACATATCGCCGTACGGCACTTCGGCCTGGCCCATCTGCACATCCAGCTGGCCGTGGTTCAGACTGCCGCTGGCGCTGCCGCTCAGATTGCTGATGCCCGGCAAAAGCTGCCAGTGCTGCCACGCCAGATCGCGCCAGCGCGCCTGCAAACGCGTCTGCTCCGGCTGCGCCAGCGGAATATCCAGCGCCAGCGCGTCGATATAGCCGCGCGGCTGCAGCGCCCGCCAGTTGTCCAGCAGCGTGGGCGAGAGCGGCGCAAACAGCGGCACCAGCGGTGCCAGACGCTGCAGATCGAGCCGGGTGGCACGCACCCGCACTTCTGCTGCACTGTTCGCGCCGATCATCTGTTTATCTTCCGGCTTCCACAGCAGGGCGATATGGCCGGCATCCCAGGCCACGCCGTCAGTCATCAGCCGGGTTTGCGGCACCGTCAGGCTCCAGCCATTCTGGTAGCGCGCCAGATGCGCGGTCAGGCCATCCACCTGCAGCTGATGATCGCCCTGCTCGCCGCGCCAGCGTGCGCCGCCTTTGCTCAGCAGCAGATCGCCCGCGTACACTTCGCCGTCGCGCAGGTTGACCCACGCGGCCAGGCTGAAACGCGCGCTTTGCAGGCTGGTATTATCACGCAGCCAGCGGCCAATCCACGGGCGCACGTCCACATCATCGGCCTGCATCCAGATGCGGCCGTCGTTGAGTAAGCCGTTAGTATCGTTAAGATCGAGCCGTACCTGCACCACGCCGTGCTGGCCGGTGAAGCTGGACAGGCTCACTTCGCCTTCGGCGCGATGGCGGTTGTCCTCGTTCAGCCAGGTAAGGCGGGGAATCGCCAGTTCGGCATGCTGGCCGGAAGGCGTGAGAAAACGGATGCTGCTGTCGCGCAGATCGAAATGGTCAAACTGGCGTAAGAACAGATCGTTGATTTGGGCCGGTTTAAAGCTGTTTTTTTGCTCGTCGCTGGTGAGCAACGGACGGTTGGTTGCCAGCCGCAGCTGCCAGAAGGTGAGATCGCGGAACTGCCAGCGCCAGTGCAGCAGCGACTGCCACACATTGAGCGCCAGCGTAACGCGGCCAATCTGCAGCTCGCCATCTTTTTCCATGTCGATACGCAGATCGCGTACCTGCAGGGTCGGGCCAAAATTCTCCCATTTTCCCTGAACTTCACTGGCATCGATGGTGACGCCGCTGACGCGCGAAAGGGTATGCAGCACCTCGCCGCGATAGCTGTTGAGATGCGGCATCACAAGGCGCAGCCCGCTGACCAGCAGCGCCACAATGACGATGATTGCGGCGAGCAGCAGTAACAAAATCCCCGGCAACCGCCTCACACACCTCTCCTTGCTTTCCGTTGGGTTACGGCGTTCAACCTCACGACTTACATCATGACGACGTCAAACTGCTCCTGCGTGTAGAGCGGTTCAACCTGTACTTTGACCTGCTTGCCGACAAAAATTTCCACTTCGGCCAGCGCGTGCGACTCATCGCTTTTCAGCGCTTCACCCACTGCGGGCGACACGTACACCAGGAAGCTGTCGGAGTCGTAAGCGTGATGGACACGGACGATTTCACGCATGATTTCATAGCACACGGTCTCCACCGTCTTCAGCGAACCACGTCCCTGGCACACCGGGCAATCGGCACACAGCACATGCTCAATGCTTTCGCGCGTGCGTTTGCGCGTCATCTCGACCAGCCCCAGCGCGGAGAAGCCGTTGATGCTGGTTTTGACGCGATCTTTGCTCAGCGCGCTCTCCAGCGAGTGCAGCACGCGCCGGCGATGATCGTCATTATTCATGTCGATAAAGTCGATGATGATAATGCCGCCGAGATTACGCAGCCGCAGCTGGCGCGCAATCGCCTGCGTGGCTTCGATATTAGTATTAAAAATGGTTTCGTCGAGGTTGCGGTGGCCGACAAACGCACCGGTGTTAATGTCCACCGTGGTCATGGCTTCGGTCTGGTCGATAATCAGGTAACCGCCAGATTTCAGTTCCACCTTGCGCTCGAGCGAACGCTGAATCTCGTTCTCCACGTCATAGAGATCGAAAATCGGCTGCTTGCCGTTGTATAGCTCCAGCTTGCTGGCCATCTCCGGAATATATTCGCTGGTAAATTCCACCAGCAGATCGCAGGTCAGGCGCGAATCGACGCGGATGCGATCCAGCGCTGCGCCGGCGAAATCGCGCAGCACGCGCTGCGCCAGCGCCAGCTCGCCGTACAGCAGGCAGCGCGTCTGGTTGCGCTTCTTACGCTCGCTGACTTTGGTCCACAGGCGCTTTAAAAATGCCGCGTCCTGCGCCAGCTCTTCTGCGCCAATGCCTTCTGCGGCGGTACGAATAATAAAGCCGCCGAGATCGTCACAGTAAGCGGCAACCACCGCTTTCAGCCGCTCACGTTCGGCTTCGCTTTCAATGCGCTGTGAGACGCCCACGTGTGAAGCCCCCGGCATAAAGACCAGGTAGCGCGACGGCAGCGTAATATCGGTGGTGAGGCGGGCGCCTTTGGTGCCGAGCGGATCTTTCACCACCTGCACCATTAAATCCTGTCCCTGACGCACCAGCTCGGCGATATCGCGCACGATAAAGTTCTTCTTCTCATCACCCGCCACGCATTCGGTGTGCGGCATGATATCCGAGGCGTGCAGAAAGGCCGCTTTGTCCATCCCGATATCGACAAACGCCGCCTGCATGCCCGGCAGTACCCGGCTGACGCGCCCTTTGTAGATATTGCCGACAATACCGCGCCGCGCTTCGCGCTCAATATGGATTTCCTGCAGAATGCCGCCGTCAATATAGGCAACACGGGTTTCAGAAGGTGTCACATTTACCAGCAGTTCAGCCGTCATCTTGTCCCCTTAACGCACGCAGCGACTGAAAATGGCTCAGCAGTTCGCCGGTTTCCACCAGCGGCAATCCCACTACGGCGTGATAACTTCCATTGATGCGGCGTACAAAGTTGCCGCCCAGGCCCTGAATTCCGTACGCGCCGGCTTTATCCATCGGCTCGCCGCTGGCGATATAGTGCGAAATTTCCTCTGCCGTGATAGTGCGGAATGTCACGTCTGTGGTCACCAGGCAATCCAGCTCGCCCTGCGCATCGGCCAGCGCCACGGCCGTCATGACCTGATGGGTTTGCCCGGCCAGTTTACCCAGCATCTGCGCGGCATGCGCCGCATCGCGCGGTTTCTCCAGCACTTCGCCATTCAGCACCACGATGGTGTCAGCGCCCAGCACCGGCAGATCCTGCGGTGCTATCTGCACGCCGGCCCGCGCCTTATCGCTGGCCAGACGCCGCACATAAGACTCCGCCGCTTCGCCCGGCTGACGCTGCTCTTCAACATCGGTAATCAGGCGCTCAAACTGCAGGCCAAGCTGCGTTAACAGCTCGCGCCGACGCGGTGAGCCGGAAGCCAGGTAGAGGGTTATCATTGTATTCCTTATTGCACAGCAAACTGACGGCGAATCTTTCTCATCAGTAAGAATAGCCAGGGCCACAGGATACCGTCGACCACGCTACTCCAGAAGATTTCCGGGCGGAAGGAGACGTTGATGACCAAAAATTCTGCCCAGAAAACAATCACATCAACCGCCAGCGACAGCACCATAACCATTAATGCCTGCTGCCACAACGCCAGATTGCGGAATAGCTGAAATTTAAAGGCCACCAGATAGGCGATAATGCTGAACGCCAGCGCACGCACGCCCAGCGTTGAGCCGGCGACCAGATCCATAATGGCGCCGAGGAAAAAGCCGGTGCCCACATTGACCCGGTGCGGCAGCGCCAGCACCCAGTAGATCAGGATCAGCAACAGCCAAGATGGCCGGAACATGTAAATCTGATCCGGCCACGGCATGATTTGCAGGATAAGCGCAACAAGGAAGGACAGCCAGATCACCCAACGCCCCTGGCTGCGATATCGACTCAAGGCTGGCCTCCGCGCGAGTTCGCCGGATTACCCTGCGAACGGCTGCTGGCGGCGGGCTGTGGCGGCCCCATCTGCTGATTTTGCTGCATCATGGCGGGTGCCGGCGGCCCCATTTCGCCCGCGGGCGGCAGCACTTGCGGCATCATCTGCATCAGGCGTTCGTTGGCAACGCGATGCACTTCGTCCGGTGCCATCGGCATGTCGCCGTTCTTATCCGCACCCCACAGCAGCAGCAGGTAGCGCAGACGCTGCAGACCGGCGGTCGGACGCGCCTGAATCACGGTATAGGCACGCTGCGTATCCACTTTCACTGACGACACCACGCCGACCGGATACCCTTCCGGGAAGCGTCCGCCCAGGCCCGACGTCACCAGCACATCACCGACGCGAATATCCGTATTGCCCGGCAGATGCTCCAGTTGCAGATCTTCGCTGCAGCCGTTACCGGCGGCGATGACGCGAATATCGTTACGCAGCACCTGAATCGGCAGGGCGTGCGAGGCATCGCAAATCAGCAGCACGCGGCTGGTCATCTGCCCTACCGCCACCACCTGGCCGACCACGCCTTTATCGCTGATCACCGGCTGGCCTTCATACACGCCGTTGACGCTGCCTTTATCGATGATCACCTGATCGGTGTAAGGATCGGTGCCGGTGGAGATCACCTGGGTCACCATTTTGTGCTCATCCTGACGCAGCGGCGAGCCGAGCAGCTCGCGCAGACGCGCGTTTTCCTGCTTGTATTGCCCCAGCATCAGCAGGTCACTGTTTTTCAGGAAGAGCTCACGGCGCAGCGCTTTATTTTCCAGCTCCAGCTGCTGGCGCGAGGCCAGCGTTTCGGAAACGCCGTCAAGAAGCTGTCGTGGCCCGTTGGCCAGGAAGTAAAATGGACTGACCGACGTGTCCAGGTAGTTGCGGATCTGGGAGAACGTGCTTATCCGGCTATCGGCGACAATAATCGCGATAGCCACAATCACGGCCAGAAACAGGCGCAACTGCAGGGAAGGTCCCCTGCTAAAAATCGGCTTCATAAATTCTGCGAATTCCTCGACATCAGGGAAGAAGCGTGAGTGTCAGCACTCACGCCTCCAGGGCTGGACGCTATACGCCGTCGTGCGCAGCGTCGCCAGTTACCCCGCATCCTGCAAACCGCAGTGACGACGTTGTGCCGTTGCTGCCCGGTGCCTGCTGCTGAGGCTGCCGTGCGGCATGCGATGGCCATCGTCCTGCCGTTGTGCTGATTTTGGGTATCGTCGCTATTCCCTGCGCAATTTGACCACGGTCTCAGCCGGAGAGGAATTACTCCTCGCTGAACAAATCGCCGCCATGCATGTCGATCATTTCCAGTGCTTTACCGCCGCCGCGCGCTACGCAGGTCAGCGGATCTTCTGCGACTACCACCGGAATACCGGTCTCTTCCATCAGCAGACGATCCAGGTTACGCAGCAGCGCACCGCCACCGGTCAGCACCATACCGCGCTCGGAGATGTCAGACGCCAGCTCCGGCGGGCACTGCTCCAGCGCGACCATCACGGCACTGACGATACCGGTCAGTGGCTCCTGCAGCGCTTCCAGGATTTCATTGGAGTTCAGCGTAAAGCCACGCGGCACGCCCTCAGCCAGGTTACGACCGCGCACTTCGATCTCGCGCACTTCGTCACCCGGATAAGCAGAACCGATCTCATGCTTGATACGCTCAGCGGTGGCTTCACCAATCAGCGAGCCGTAATTACGGCGCACGTAGTTAATGATAGCTTCATCGAAGCGATCGCCACCAATACGCACAGAAGAAGAGTAAACCACGCCGTTCAGGGAGATAACCGCGACTTCGGTCGTACCGCCACCGATATCCACCACCATCGAGCCGGTCGCTTCTGACACTGGCAGACCCGCGCCGATTGCCGCGGCCATGGGTTCTTCAATCAGGAACACTTCACGGGCACCGGCGCCCTGCGCCGATTCGCGGATGGCACGACGCTCAACCTGGGTCGCACCAACCGGCACGCACACCAGCACGCGTGGGCTGGGGCGCATAAAGCTGTTGCTGTGCACTTGCTTGATGAAGTGCTGGAGCATTTTTTCAGTCACGAAGAAGTCGGCGATAACGCCATCTTTCATCGGACGGATAGCTGCGATGTTACCCGGCGTACGGCCAAGCATCTGCTTTGCATCATGACCAACAGCCGCTACGCTCTTTGGGGAGCCGGCGCGATCCTGACGAATGGCAACCACAGAAGGCTCGTTCAGCACGATGCCTTGTCCTTTTACGTAAATCAGGGTATTGGCGGTACCCAGGTCAATGGACAAGTCATTGGAAAACATGCCACGAAATTTTTTAAACATACTAAGGGATAATCCTGCAAGCTGGGGGCGGAAAATAAAATCCGCCTACTTTACCAACCACGCGAAGCCGCTACAAGGCGCAAAAACGTTCTGCTTCGGTGAAAAACCAGGCTGAATAATTTTTCGCGGCGGTGCTGCCGTCCGACACCGGCGTTAAACGGCGCTAAGCTGCCGCTCTAAACGCAAATTCACCCGCCGGTCGCGGGTGAATTCCGACATAAAATCTAACATTTCCCGCCGCCGATCGCGCCGGCTGCGCACGGCATAAAGGCGAAAAATAGCCCCCTGCTGCCGTATCTGTGGCTGACGCGCTAAATCCGGTAACGTTGCGAGTGTTTCTTCACGTTACTGTTCACCGGCAGCGAAGGAGCAAAAAAGTCGCCCTGGCCGCCCGCGACGCCCAGCCCGGCCAGCGTTTGCCACTCCGCGCGCGTGCGTACACCGGCGGCAAAGACTTTGGTGGGCGTGGATTTACACACTTCCAGCAAACTTTGCACGAACAGCTGATTTTCTGTACGGCGCTCAATGTTGCGAATCAGACCCGGGTCGAGCTTGATCAGCTCAATCGGGAACTGCTTGATGTAAGCGCTACTCACCACCGTTAATCCGGCCTGATCTACCGCAATCCGACAGCCAAACGCGGTTAGCATACGGAAAACCGGCACTAAACGATTGATGTGTTGACAAACATCCGCCTCAGCAAGTTCAAATAAAAATCGTTTTCTTTGCGATTTACTGCACTGCAGCAGCAATTTTTGCAGCCAGCGCTGGAACGGCCGTTGCAGCAGCGAATCGATATTCACTGGCAGCGCCAGCGTTTCATCCGGCCAGACCTCCGATAGCGCCGCAATACGCATGACCAGCTGACGATCCCAGCTGTCGGCCATGCCAAGCTGCAGCACCAGCGGCATGAACTCTGCCGACACCACCTCTTTATCGCCGTCGAACACGCGCGCCAGCATTTCACGGTGATGCACTTTGCCGTCCAGCAGCACCGCCGGTTTCTGGTACAGACGCGGGCCGCCGCGGTTTACGGTGTTTTCCAGCAGGGTGCGCCAGCGCACGCTGCCGCGCCCCATCTCCAGCGTATTGCCCTCGCCTACCGACCAGTTGTTGCCGCCCTGCAGCGCCGCCCGGCGCGTGGCCAGTTCGACATTCTCCATCACCTGCGACACCGACTCGCCGCTGCGCCAGGCGCTGATGCCAATGTGGATTAGGTCATCACGATCCACCATGCGCATCGGCGGCAGTGAATCCACCGCGTTGATCAGCTGGTCGGCAATGCTGTTGGCCTCTTTCAAAGTGCGGTGCGGCAGCAGTACGGCAAAGTCGCTGCGGAAATAGCGCGCCAGCAGCGCACCCGGATAGCGCAGCACGAAGGTGGAGAGCATGTTCACCAGGTCGAACAGGTATTCATCGACCAGCGTCGGTCCGAGGGTTTCATGCAGGGTGTCGAGGTCCGGCAGCCGCACCATCATCACCACACCGTGCGTGCCAACGTCTTCCTGGTCTTCCAGCAACGTGGCCAGCTGGTTATCGAAAAACAGGCGATTATTCAGGCCGGTGCGCGAATCCTGCGCGGCAAAGGTGCGGATTAAGGTGTCGATACGCAGACGCTGCTCGCCGGCTTCCTGTAAATCCCCCAGCAGCAGATCGATAGCGCGGCTGGCTTTCGGCGGCCATTCGGCGATGGTATCGCTGCGCGGCGCGCGCTCGCCAGCAAGGATGCGCTCCGCACGCGCCTCCAGCCGCTCCATATGCTGCCAGCGGCGGTTAAGCCAGCGGTGCGTCATCACCAGCAGCGCCGACATGATCGCCACCACCGTCAGCAGGATAATCAGCGTGTAGGCACCGGTGAACGAGCGGAACCAGGTTTTGGCGGGATCGAGCACCACCACGCGCAGCGCCATGCCCGGCGCGTGCACCAGCGGCACATCCAGTTGAATGAAACGGTTGGGCTCGTCTTCCAGCATCGGATTTTCATGGCGCGCGAGGCGGAACAGCACGGTATCATCGTGATGCAGTTCCAGCTGTTCGGCATTGATGACGGGCATCAGGCGCGTCAGCCAATGCGTCAGTTCCTGCGGTGACTGGCTGGCCAGCGCTTTATCGACTTCCGTCGCCAGCGTCTGCACGCGGTTCTCTACGCGCTGCTGCGACAGCCAGATAAAACTAAAAGCGCAGCCTACCAGCATCAGTAACATCGCCAGTAAGCTTAATAAGGTAATAAACGCAGAAAACTTGGTTGTTAATCGCATCCCTGTGCCTGTATCACTGCGGTTTATGAACGCCAGCCAACGGTTCGCGCCAGCCGCGCTGGTGCAAACCTGAGCAAATTATCACAATTACCGATCCAAATCAGCGCCCGCCCGGCGCCGGGTTTCGCCACCCTGCGGCGCGAGTATAACGTCAAAGTGTGAAGCGCTGCCTTCCGGGGCGGCTTTTTCGTCCTATTCTCAACAGAACGCACCGGCCAGGAAATTTCACATTTTGCCAGCAAAAGTGGCGCGCCGGGCAGCGTTTGATCATGCTAGCTGCAGTTAATCGATTTGCCGGAGAACGCCATGAAGCGCAAGCACATCCTTACCGAAGCCGATGTTACGCCGGAAAGCATTTTTAATCTGCGCCGCCGCCAGGTGCTGAAAGCGCTGGGGCTTGGTGCTGCCGCGGCCAGTCTGCCCGGCGGCGCACAGGCCGATGTGCTGAGCTGGTTTAAGGGCAATGACAGGCCGCCGGCGCCTGCCGGACGCGATCTGCAGTTCAGTAAACCGGCCCAGTGGCAGGCGGACCTGCCGCTGACGCCGTTTGATAAAGTCGCAGGCTACAACAACTTCTACGAATTTGGTCTCGACAAAGCCGATCCCGCCGCCAATGCCGGCACGCTGAAAACCGACCCGTGGCAATTGCGCATTGAGGGTGAAGTGGCGAAGCCGATGACGCTGGATATGGACGACATCTTCAAGCGTTTCGCCATGGAGCAGCGTATCTATCGCATGCGCTGCGTTGAAGCCTGGTCGATGGTGATTCCCTGGGTAGGCTTTGAACTCAACAAGCTGCTGAAGCTGGCTGAACCCACCAGCAATGCCCGCTATGTCGCCTTCCAGACGCTATACGCGCCCGATCAGATGCCGGGACAAAAGGACCGCTTTATCGGCGGCGGGCTGGATTATCCCTATGTTGAAGGCTTGCGGCTGGACGAAGCGATGCATCCGCTGACGCTGCTCAGCACCGGCGTTTACGGCAAAGCGCTGCCGCCGCAAAACGGCGCGCCGATTCGCCTGACGGTGCCGTGGAAATATGGCTTCAAAGGGATTAAGTCGATCGTCAAAATTACCCTGACGCACGATCGTCCGCCCACCACCTGGAGCCAGATCGCCGCTAATGAGTATGGCTTCTACGCTAACGTGAATCCGCACGTTAACCACCCGCGCTGGTCGCAGGCCACCGAGCGCTTTATCGGTGCGGGCGGCATTCTCAAGGTGGAACGTCAGCCGACGCTGCTGTTCAACGGTTATGCTAAAGAGGTGGCCTCGCTGTATCGCGGTCTCGATTTACGGGAGAACTACTGAGTGCGCCTGACATTACGCCACGTTACGCTGCTGAAAGTGGTGCTGCATCTGGCGGCGTTTTTGCCGCTGGTGTACCTGTTTCTGGCGGCAAACCAGGGCTGGCTGAGCGCCGATCCGGCGAAAGATATCCAGCATTTTACCGGCCGCATGGCGCTGAAGCTGCTGCTGGCGACGCTGCTGGTGAGCCCGCTGACGCGTTATCTGAAGCAGCCGCTGCTGATTCGTACCCGCCGGCTGCTCGGCCTGTGGTGCTTCGCCTGGGCCTGTCTGCACCTGACCAGCTACTATCTGCTGGAACTGGGCTACGATCACCTGCGATTACTCGGCAGTGAGATTGTCTCACGCCCCTATTTGTTACTGGGCATGATCAGCTGGATTATTCTGTTTGCTCTCGCCATCACCTCTTTTCAGCGCGCCCAGCGCAAACTGGGACGCCGCTGGCAAACGCTGCACAACGGCATCTATCTGGTCGCGATCCTCGCGCCTGTCCACTATCTTTGGTCTGTGAAAGTGCTGTCACCGCAGCCGTGGATTTATGCACTACTGGCGCTGGCGCTGTTAGGCTGGCGTTACAATAAGTTGCGTAAACTTCTGCGCCGATAATCCCCGCAAGGTTGTTTTCCTGCTGCGAGATCTGTTAAAAGGTGTGGCCTTCGGGCCTCGCCGGATCAACTTCGCAGATAAGACCAGTATTTTGCTGCGAATTGCCTCGAAACGGATATAATGCCCGGCTTTATTGCAAGCGAAGTCTTCTTTTTCACTCTGAAGAGTGACAAATGAAGGATGTCGCGGTATTTTACGCGATGCCTCACTGATTGCAGGAGATAGCCGCAAGATGGCGCATAAATTTCACATACTGCTGTTAAACGGACCCAACCTGAACCTGTTGGGAACGCGCGAGCCTGAGAAGTATGGTTACACTACGCTGGCGCAGATTGTCAGCGATCTGACACAACAGGCCGACCAGCACCATGTGAAATTGAGTCATTTGCAATCGAATGCGGAATACCAGCTGATTGATCGTATTCACGAAGCCCGCAGCAACGTCGATTACATCATCATCAACCCGGCTGCGTTTACGCACACCAGCGTTGCCCTGCGCGATGCGCTGTTGGCGGTTAGCATTCCTTTTATTGAGGTGCATCTCTCTAATGTGCATGCACGCGAACCGTTCCGACATCACTCCTATCTTTCCGATGTATCTGCCGGCGTCATCTGTGGACTGGGCGCCGACGGCTACTCGTGGGCTTTACAAACGGCCGTAAAACGCCTGTCACATTCCAATTAAACAGAGTACGGAACCACACTCATGGATATTCGTAAAATTAAGAAACTGATCGAACTGGTTGAAGAGTCCGGCATCGCTGAGCTGGAAATCTCTGAAGGCGAAGAGTCGGTTCGCATCAGCCGTTCACCTGCCAATGTCGGTTACCCTATGATGCAGCAGGCTTATGCTGTTCCGGCTCCACAGCCTGCGCTGGCTGCTGCGGTTGCACCTGCTACTGCGCCTGTCGCTGCAGAAGCGGCTAAACCTGAAGTCAGCGGCCACATCGTGCGTTCGCCGATGGTCGGTACCTTCTATCGCACCCCAAGCCCGGACGCCAAAGCGTTTGTGGAAGTGGGTCAGAAAGTGAACGCTGGCGACACCCTGTGCATCGTTGAAGCGATGAAAATGATGAACCAGATCGAAGCCGATAAATCCGGCGTTGTGAAGGCGATCCTGGTCGAAAGCGGCCAACCGGTTGAATTTGACGAGCCGCTGGTTGTCATCGAATAACGAGGCGAAGCATGCTGGATAAAATTGTCATTGCTAACCGCGGTGAAATTGCGCTGCGCATTCTGCGTGCCTGCAAAGAGCTGGGCATCAAGACTGTTGCCGTGCACTCCACTGCGGACCGCGACCTGAAGCACGTGCTGCTGGCGGACGAAACCGTCTGCATCGGCCCGGCGCAGTCGGTCAAAAGTTATCTGAACATCCCGGCACTGATCTCTGCCGCCGAAATTACTGGCGCAGTGGCGATCCACCCGGGCTACGGCTTCCTCTCTGAGAACGCCGATTTCGCTGAGCAGGTTGAGCGCTCTGGCTTTATCTTCATCGGCCCGAAAGCCGACACCATTCGCCTGATGGGCGACAAAGTGTCTGCGATCACCGCAATGAAGAAAACCGGCGTACCGACCG
The DNA here is from genome assembly GCF_030024295.1 of Pantoea sp. Pa-EAmG. Lineage (NCBI taxonomy): Bacteria > Pseudomonadati > Pseudomonadota > Gammaproteobacteria > Enterobacterales > Erwiniaceae > Pantoea > Pantoea sp. Pa-EAmG. Next base: position 5,387 of record NZ_JASEWO010000043.1, on the reverse strand, counting down.
TACCTGGCTCTGACGGCTCGCTGACCGATGACATGGATAAAAACCGTGCCATCGCCAAGCGCATCGGCTATCCGGTGATCATCAAAGCCTCCGGCGGCGGCGGCGGTCGCGGCATGCGCGTGGTACGCAGCGAAAAAGATCTGGAACAATCCATCGGCATGACGAAAGCGGAAGCCAAAGCGGCTTTCAACAACGACATGGTGTACATGGAGAAATTCCTCGAGAACCCACGTCACATTGAAATTCAGGTGATGGCCGACGGTCAGGGCAACGCGATCTATCTGGCGGAACGTGACTGCTCAATGCAGCGTCGCCACCAGAAAGTGGTCGAAGAAGCGCCTGCGCCAGGTATCACGGCAGAGCTGCGTCGTAACATCGGCGAGCGTTGTGCCAAGGCCTGTATTGATATCGGCTATCGCGGTGCGGGTACCTTCGAGTTCCTGTACGAAAACGGTGAGTTCTACTTCATCGAGATGAACACCCGTATTCAGGTGGAGCATCCGGTGACCGAGATGATCACCGGCGTGGATCTGATCAAAGAGCAGCTGCGTATTGCTGCCGGTCAGCCGCTGTCAATCAAACAGGAAGACGTGATTGTTCGCGGTCATGCGGTAGAGTGCCGTATCAACGCCGAAGATCCGAACACCTTCCTGCCGAGCCCGGGCAAGATCACCCGTTTCCACGCGCCAGGCGGTTTTGGCGTGCGCTGGGAATCGCACATCTATGCCGGCTACAGCGTGCCGCCGTACTACGACTCAATGATTGGTAAACTGATCACCTACGGCGAAAACCGTGACGTGGCTATCGCGCGCATGAAAAATGCGCTGGCGGAACTGATCATCGACGGCATCAAGACTAACGTCGATCTGCAGATGCGCATCATGACCGACGAAAACTTCCAGCAGGGTGGTACTAACATCCACTATCTGGAGAAAAAACTCGGCCTGCACGAGAAGTAAGCGCAGCGCAGAGCAATGCAGAGGCCGGTTAAACCGGCCTTTTTCATTTTTGTTGCCTTTGAGGTTGCATGATGGATGGGCGTTTTTTGCAAGCTAACAAAGAGGCGCGCTGGTCGCTGTACCTGACGCTGGCGTACCTCGCTGTCTGGGGCGTGTCCGCGTGGCTCGGCGGCACACAAAGCGGTATTACCGGCTTACCGCGCTGGTTTGAGTTCTCCTGCGTGTTCGCCCCGCTGCTGTTCATCGGCCTGTGCTGGCTGATGGTGCGCGTGGTGTTCCGCGATATGTCTCTGGAGGACCACGATGGAAACTGAAATCATTCTGCCACTGCTGGCCTATCTGGTGGTGATCGCCGGGCTGTCGGTGTTTGCCATGCGCAAACAGCGCCACGGCAACTTTCTGAGTGAGTATTTTCTCGGCAGTCGCTCGATGGGCGGTTTTGTGCTGGCGATGACCATCACCACCACCTACATCAGCGCCAGTTCCTTCATTGGCGGACCCGGTGCGGCGTATAAATACGGCCTGGGCTGGGTGCTGCTGGCGATGATTCAGGTGCCGGCAGTCTGGCTGTCGCTCGGCGTGCTGGGAAAAAAATTCGCGATTCTGGCGCGACGCTACAACGCCGTGACGCTCAACGACATGCTGTATGGCCGCTACCGCAGCCCGCTGCTTATCTGGCTGGCCAGTATCAGCCTGCTGGTGGCGTTTATTGGTGCCATGACGGTACAGTTCATCGGCGGCGCGCGCCTGCTGGAGACGGCCGCCGGTATTCCTTATGACACCGGGCTGCTGATTTTTGGCGGCACCATCGCGCTGTATACCGCGTTTGGCGGCTTTCGCGCCAGCGTGCTCAACGATGCCATGCAAGGGCTGGTGATGCTGATTGGCACCTTCCTGCTACTGTTTGCCGTCATCCATCAGGCAGGTGGACTGGAAACGGCGGTCACCAAACTGCGCAGCATCGATCCGCAGCTGGTATCACCGGAAGGCGTCGGCAACGTCATCAATCCGACCTTCCTCAGCTCGTTTGCCGTGCTGGTGTGCTTTGGCGTGATTGGGCTGCCGCATACTGCCGTGCGCTGTATTTCCTACAAAGACAGCAAAGCGCTGCACCGTGGAATTATCCTTGGCACTATCGTGGTAGTGATACTGATGCTCGGCATGCATCTGGCCGGCGCACTCGGCCGCGCGGTACTGCCTGATCTGGCGATTCCGGATCGCGTGATCCCGACGCTGATGATCACCGTGCTGCCACCGATGGCGGCTGGCGTGTTCCTCGCGGCGCCAATGGCGGCGATCATGTCGACGATTAATGCGCAGCTGCTGCAATCGTCCGCTACGCTGATCAAAGATCTTTACCTGCGCATTGCGCCGCAGCACAGCGAGAACGAGGCGCGTTTGCGGCTGCTCTCCGGCACCATCACCTTTGTGCTCGGCCTGCTGCTGCTGCTGGCGGCCTGGAATCCGCCAGATATGATTATCTGGCTCAACCTGCTGGCGTTCGGTGGCCTTGAAGCGGTCTTTCTGTGGCCGCTGGTGCTGGGACTGTACTGGGAGCGCGCCAATGCGGCGGGCGCCATCAGTGGCATGCTGGTGGGCGCCGGTTGCTATACGCTGCTTGCCAGCCTGAAAATCGAACTGTGGGGCTTTCACCCTATCGTGCCATCGTTGACATTAAGCCTGCTGGCCTTCCTGGTGGGTAATCTGTTCGGCAGCGCGCCTGACGCACGCGATGCTGCCCTGGAATAAAAGAGAAACGCTATGCCATGGATTCAAATCAAAATTAACAGCACCGGCGAGCACGCCGAAACCCTCAGCGACGCGCTGATGGACGCCGGTGCGGTGTCAGTCACCTTTCAGGACACGCACGACAACCCGGTGTATGAGCCGCTGCCCGGTGAAACCCGCCTGTGGGGCGATACCGATGTGACTGGCCTGTTCGACGCGGAAACCGCCATGGACGACGTAGTGGCTGAACTGAGCCAGCATCCGCTGCTGGGATCGGGTTTCCGCCATAAGATCGAACAGATCGAGGATAAAGACTGGGAGCGCGAATGGATGGATAACTTCCATCCGATGCGCTTCGGTGAACGCCTGTGGATCTGCCCCAGCTGGCGCGACGTGCCGGATCCGGATGCAGTCAACGTGATGCTTGATCCCGGTCTGGCCTTTGGTACCGGCACCCATCCCACCACGTCGCTGTGCCTGAGCTGGCTGGATGGCCTCGATCTGCAGGGCAAAACGGTGATCGATTTCGGCTGTGGCTCCGGCATTCTGGCCATCGCCGCGCTGAAACTCGGTGCAGCCCAGGCGATCGGCATTGATATCGATCCGCAGGCGATCCAGGCCAGCCGGGATAACGCCGAACGCAACGGCGTGGCCGACCGCCTGTCGCTGTATCTGCCGCACCAGCAGCCGGAAAACCTGCAGGCGGATGTGGTGGTCGCCAATATCCTCGCCGGTCCGCTGCGCGAACTGGCGCCGCTGATTAGCGTGCTGCCGAAAGCCGGCGGCCATCTTGGTCTGTCCGGCGTGCTGGCCAGCCAGGCGGAAAGCGTGTGTGAAGCCTATGCGGAGCGTTTTGCGCTGGACGCCGTGGCGGAAAAAGAGGAGTGGTGCCGCATCACTGGCGTGCGCCGCTAACCGACGCATGGGCCAGCAACTGCTGGCCCGATTTCGCCCGCCTGAGACCTGTCTCAAATCCCCGCCAGCCCCGTTTTCCTGCCGTTTCTTTACATTGAAATCATTAGACTGCTGCACCAGGCGATAGCGCTATCCCTGTTAACCGTGCCGTGCGCGGCACATAACATTGATATATCGCTTAGTGAATAAATGATGATGAAAAGCAAACACACACTGATCGCTCTGCTGCTGGCAGCAGCGCCTTTTGCTCACGTTCAGGCTGCCGCCTGGGATTATGCTCAGCCACAGCAGTGGGGCGACCTGTCCCCTGATTTTCACGTCTGCAAGCAGGGCGTGAATCAGTCGCCGATTGATATTCGCCAGGCGCTGCATGCCAGTCTGCCGGCGCTGACGCTGGAACTGCAGGCGCGCCAGGCCGCGATTGTTAACAACGGCCACACCGTGCAGATCAACCTGCAGCAGGGCGATACGCTGACGCTGGACGGCGAGACCTTCACGCTGAAGCAGTTCCACTTCCATACCCCGAGCGAAAACCTGATCGACGGCAAACGCTATCCGCTTGAGGGCCACTTTGTATTCAGTGACGAGCAGCAGCAGCTGGCGGTCATCGGGGTGATGTTCGAAGCCGGTGCGGCAAATCCGGTACTGACGACGCTGCTGGATACGCTGCCGGCGCAGGTCAATCAGCCGGCTACGCTGCAGCAGGATGTCGATATTACGCCACTGCTACCCGCCGATCGCCGTTACTACCGCTTCAGCGGTTCACTCACCACGCCACCGTGCAGTGAAGGCGTGCGCTGGCTGGTGATGAAGCAACCGGTAACGGCTTCCACACAGCAGCTGCAGGCCTTTAGCGCGGTGCTGGGTGAACACGGTAACAGCCGCCCGGTGCAGCCGCTCAATGGCCGGCTGGTGGTTGAGTAACGAAATACTCACCAAACGTAAATAAACCGTTCACTTTTCAATCATATCACCGCCATTTCTCTTGCCGATTCGCGGAAGTGGCGGTTTTTATGTTGTGATTCAGCGCATATTTTTGGAAAAACTTTTGCTCACAATTTCAGCGTATTTTTGTAATGCACTGAATTTAAACAAGTAATGATGAATACCCCGCTGCTAAGCCCCATTTCCCTGATCTTAAACGGCGAATTGTTCAAAGTTTGGCCTTTCATCTTCCGGAAAAAATGCGTAATATACGCCGCCTTGCGAACAGTTAGGGTCACTTCTTTTTCATGCGCATTGGACATCACCAGCTACGTAATCGACTCATCGCTGCGCCTATGGCCGGAGTATCCGACAAGCCATTTCGCACCCTGTGTTATGACAACGGCGCCGGTATGACTGTCTCCGAGATGCTGTCATCGAACCCGGAAGTCTGGGCCAGTGACAAATCACGTTTGCGTATGGTGCATAGTGACGAGCCCGGTATTCGCGCCGTGCAAATTGCGGGTTGCGATCCCGATGAGATGGCCGCCGCCGCGCGCATTAATGTTGCGTCCGGTGCACAGGTTATCGACATCAACATGGGCTGCCCGGCTAAAAAAGTGAATCGTAAGATGGCAGGTTCAGCGCTGCTGCAGCATCCGCAGCTGGTGGAGTCAATCCTCCGTGCGGTGGTGAACGCAGTCGATGTACCGGTTACGCTGAAGATTCGCACCGGCTGGGACAAAGAAAATCGTAATTGTGTAGAGATTGCCCAATTGGCTGAACGCTGTGGTATTCAGGCCCTGACCATTCATGGCCGCACGCGCGCCTGTTTGTTTGAAGGGCAAGCTGAATACGACA
>NZ_JASEWO010000451.1:0-400 GCF_030024295.1 Pantoea sp. Pa-EAmG | reverse complement strand
TAAAGTAAGGCTGCACCGGCAACCATCAGTTTTTTCATAACAACGTTTCCTGCATTTTTAGAAACAAATGAATGAAGGATGTACCCCAATTTCGGGCGCGTTCAGTATAGGGCAACAAATTACCAGAGTTCAGCGACAGAAAAAGAGGGCGGAAAACATGGGCATTTCTGGTGATAAATAAGGCGAATTGGCGATAGCTGCTTTTTTTAAATGAGGTTTTTTCTGCTGACGGAATAATCTCGGGGTTGCCAGAGTCGTGGCAGGATTTTTCACTTTTTCATTAAAAATTGGTACGGAATAAGAATAATCAGATTTTCCTGAGAGGGGTTAAATATAAATGACCAATAAATAAGTAATATAGTTTTTTAAGTTGCTGAATTATATACATTTTAAAACGAGT
>NZ_JASEWO010000252.1:0-4839 GCF_030024295.1 Pantoea sp. Pa-EAmG | reverse complement strand
GGTGATAACCCAGAGGTTGATTTACGTTTCGACCAGCATCTCGCCTCTGGTTTCATAGAGGAGTTGTCCTTCATGGTGATGATGAGGAGGATCGGTTTCTCCTCGCTGATAGCTAATCGCTGTGCCGGACCAGCCAGTGGATGCTTCATGTCTTGGCGCTTTATCTATACTACCTGGCATTTCAGATTAGAGTCCTGCAACTATGATGCTGCCTCGAAACCATCCGGTGTACCAACTCACTGGATGAGTGTGTCGTTTATCACAGGTATAACAGTAGCCTATACTCATGCGGGTACACTTTATCGTAGATGAAAGTTTTGAAGCGCCAGGGGCTTATGAAACATGGGCCAGAAATCAAGGTCATAATGTGACTTACTCGCGTGTATACGCAGGCGATGAGCTACCCGTGGACGCCGAAGGTATTGATTTCCTGATCGTGATGGGCGGTCCGCAGGACCCGTCCACGACCCAGAGAGAGTGTCCGCACTTCGATGCGAAAGGCGAGCAGGCGCTGATTGCTGCTGCTGTTAAAACCGGTAAAGCCGTTATCGGTATCTGCCTTGGCTCACAGCTGATCGGTGAGGCGCTGGGCGCGCCGTTTGCTCACAGCCCTGAAAAAGAGATTGGTAAGTTCCCGATCACGCTAACTGAAGAGGCTCGCGAGGATGCGTTGTTTTCTCACTTTGCGAAGTCGCTTGAGGTCGGTCACTGGCATAACGACATGCCGGGCCTGACCGCGGATGCAAAAATCATCGCCTACAGCGAAGGCTGTCCCCGCCAGATCGTTTCCTATTCAGATCGCGTCTTTGGTTTTCAGTGCCACATGGAACTGACGCTGGATGTTGTAGAACGGCTAATCGCTCATTCGCAACAAGACCTGAGCCGAGCCGCAGAGTATCGCTTTGTTCATACGCCAGAAGAACTTCGTGCGCACGACTACAGCGAAATGAATCAGGTACTTTTTGGCTTCATGGATAAGCTCGAAGCGCGTTACAAATCCGCTTAAACACGTCTTTATGCCCGGTGATGTTTATCTCCGGGCATTCTTTATCAGAAGCTGATACATGCAGGCACCATGACCTTTTGTGCACCCTTCAAACCCTACTTTCTATCAACGGCTCGGCACAGGACCGATTCCGCCGGCGCGTTACTTCAGGTCCAGAGCGGCCATCACTGCTGCTACATCTGCCACCTCTGCGGCCGATAAGGGTAACAGGGGACGAGGCAGACAGTCGGCATCGGTCAGCCCCAGTATGCCTGCTGCCGCTGCGATCACGCGGAGACTTCCGCCATGCTTACGGAACAGATCCCATAAAGGTTGCAGGCGGTGAGTTAGGGCAGTAACGCGTTCAGCGTCGTTAATGGCTGCGGCCTGCGTAATTTGTTTAGCGGTTTCCGGGAAGATACCGCCACAAACGGAATACCAGACTTCGCAACCGGCATTCAGCCCCAGCCCGGCACTGGCGTCACCACTAATACCCAGGGTCACGCCAGGACGAAGATGTTTTCGTAATGCTGCGACGCGTTCAACCGCAGCGATGGGGGTATCCGGTACTCCCGGAATTTTAATTGAGCGAATCCCTTTCAGTGACGACAGCTGCCCGAGCAGTTCGTCGGTAAAGCGGAAATGCGTGGTGCCGGGGTTGTCATAAACACAAACCGGTACTGAAGTATGGCGGGTAACCGTCTCAAAGAGGGCATACACCTCTTCATTACGCAGCGGCTGGTAACTCATCGCCGGCAGCAGCAGCGCATCCGCGCCTGCGGACTGCGCATCTTCAGCCAGATGCAGTACGGCATCGGTGCTGATAGCTCCCACGCAAACCATCACGGGAATCTCCCCGGCAACCTGACACGCCAGCGTTGCGCTGCGTTTGCGCTGTTCCCTGCTCAGATAAGCATAGCTACCGGTTGAACCCAGAACACCCAAAGAATCGACACGGGCTGCCGTCAGGCGAGCCAGGATCTTCGTGAATCCCTGCTCATCGACACCACGCGCGGTGACAGGCGTTAACGGGAAAGCAGACAAGCCGGTGAACATGCAGAGTCTCCAGAACTGAGTTAAAGGCGTTACTCGCCGATGAGGGTGACGTTACACTGCCGTCCGGGCATCATTTCTTCAAGGCCGTCGGTCAGCATCTTTCCAGCTTCATGCAGCTGATCGGGCGGCATCTGCGGCAGACTTTCCAGAATAAACCACATGTGTTGCGCTTCAACGCTTAAGCGAGTCCTGATTCCCTGCCGCCAGTTCCAGCGACGGCAGGTTACGCCGGCATCATCACACCAGACGACTTCGCCAGGCGCAGGATATTCCACCGCCATAACCCCTTCTTTCATGGTATCAAAGGGTTCCGTGCCTGTTGCCACCGTCAGGCGAGGTGCGCCCTGGTACGCAGCAATATTTTCTCCCCCTACGGGCACGGCATAACGCAGACTGACAGCGTTATAAAGATCAACGACCGGATCGAGCGCGGGCAGGGTGCCATCGCGAAGCACGCGTTTGCGTAGCGCCTCAGCAGAACAGGGCGTGCGTTTGGGTTTGGCACCAAATTTCTGAAACACATCGGCCCATGCGGCCAGATGGGATTCAGCCCAGTTGGGGGAATCTGACAGCACCGCCTCACAGGCCGCCTTCAGTGCCGTTACCCCGACGTGCGGATTCACGACAGGCGCTGCCTGTACACTGATGCTGAGCGCCCGAAAACCGGGGGCGATTTGATAGATTTCAGGGGAAATTGACGCAGATACGATTAACACGCGATAATCCTGTAATGACCATTTTATTTCATAATATCGACCCAATGACCAAAAAAGTCAATTTAGTGACCTTTGCCGGCGCAGATGTCAACACGGTTAACGAAGCCGTATCCCTGCGGATTAAGCAGTTTCGTAAACAAAGAAAAATTTCTCTCGATGAGCTATCCCGCAAAGCCAGTGTCAGTAAGGGGATGCTGGTAGAAATAGAAGGGTGTAAGGCTAACCCCAGCATTGCGCTGCTATGTCGGCTTGCTGCTGCCATGGGCGTGTCCGTGGCGGATTTTGTTGATGTCAGCGCCAGGCCTGATGTGCACATCATCGCTGATACGGACATCCCCGAACTCTGGACAGGAGACAAAGGGGGAAGCGCCAGGCTGCTGGCCGGCTCAGGTGGACCCGATATGCTTGAGCTGTGGCTGTGGGAAATGCGGCCAGGCGAAAAGTTTGAATCACCCGGGCATACCTCAGGCACGCTGGAGCTACTGCACGTAAAATCCGGAACCCTCACGCTTGGCGTGAAAGAGAGCGTATTTCAGGTAACGGCGGGATTTTCCGTTACAGCCAAAACCGATGTTCCACATTTCTACGCAAACCAGGGAGAAAACACGCTGAACTTTATCATGACGGTGAATGAAAAAGCGTCATAAGCGTTTTTTCAATAAACGGCCAAAGAAGCCCTGATTTGTGCGCAAATAATCATCCTTTGTTGTCGCTATTCATGTCCGTTTCTGCCACCAGGCGGACTGTGTATTCGCCATGAGCGAGGAGCGGATATTTGCGACAAAGAGTCGGGGAATATCACACAGCGGCCAGGTCGATATCGCACATGGCTTGATCTCATAGCCGCTGGCGCCTTATTAAGGTATATAAAATATCCGGATCGCTACCCGAATGGGTCGATGAGGATATCTGACTACACCGTTGGAATAGTGCCGCCATCGATGACAAATTCAGTACCGGTGATCGCGGCAGCATAAGAAGATGCGAGGAAGACAATGAGATTAGCTACCTCAATGGGTTGAGAAGGGCGTCCCAGCGGAATACCGCCAAGTGCCTTCATGATGATCTGCTTACCGCCTTCGTAATCTGTTCCTGCCTGCTGCGCCAGCCGTTCCGCCATGGCCACTGAAGCTTCGGTTTCGATCCAGCCGGGTGCCACGCGAACCACCCGAACCCCCTGCGACGCAACCTCTTTCGACAGGCTTTTACTGTAGGCTGACAGCGCCGCTTTCGCTGCTGCATAACCCGTGGTTGATTCTGGTAAGGGCAGTTCTCGCTGGATAGAAGTGACATGGATGATCACTCCGCCCCCCTGCTGCAGCATGGCAGGCAACAACGCACGATCTAAACGTACTGCGGGCAACAGATTAAGATTGAGCTCCTGTTGCCACTCCTCTTCACCCAATGCTGCAAAGCCACCACCGGGTGCGGTAGAACCGCCGGCCACATGAACAATGATGTCGACGCCTCCCAGATGTGTCTGAACGGCTTCCGCGACTGAGGTACACCCTGTAACCGTGGTCAGGTCTGCCGTTACGAAGGCGTCTGCCCTACATTCTGCGGATGCGTGGCGTGCGGTTGTTAATACTGTTGCACCCAGCTGTTTGAATAGCCCAACTACCGCTTTACCCACACCTTTGGTACCCGCAGTGACCAATATGCGTTTACCGTGGAAATCGAGATCACATGGCATTGGAGAATCTCCGGTCTGTTGATGTGGCAGTACCATAATCAGTAATGCTGGCAATATCGCCACCCTTGCTGAGCGCGAAGTCGTCATAAATAGCGAGCGGTAATGTGAATGGCATAGACCTGTACTCCCTTTGTTTACAGTACGGTCATATTCCACATAGACTGTTAAATTGACAAGTACGCACAAAAAAGTGAGTTACTGAATGATGAGTAAGTTATACAGTCCGGAATCAGCCGCAAGCGGAGTGGAGCAGGTTATTCAACTGCTGGAAGGGCGCTGGAAATTAATCATCCTTTTTCATCTGTTCGACGGCAAAGTACAGCGCTATTCAGATTTTGAAAAATTAATTCCCGGTATTTCGCAGAAGATGCTGGCGCAACAACTGAGAC
>NZ_JASEWO010000251.1:0-4841 GCF_030024295.1 Pantoea sp. Pa-EAmG | reverse complement strand
TGCTTCAGCGGATCGCGCAGGCGAATGCGACGGAACAGTTCCGGGGCGAAGTTCGGAATACCGGTGAACTTCATGGTTTCGCCCTGGGTGAAGGTGTCGCCAATCTGGATAGTGCCGTGGTTATGCAGGCCGATGATATCGCCCGGATAAGCTTCTTCAACGTGCGAACGGTCGCCCGCCATGAAGGTCAGCGCGTCGGAGATCACCACATCTTTACCGGTACGCACCTGACGCAGCTTCATGCCCTTCTCATATTTGCCGGACACCACGCGCATAAAGGCCACGCGGTCACGGTGTTTCGGGTCCATGTTGGCCTGAATCTTAAACACGAAGCCGCTGAACTTCTCCTCTTTGGCTTCGACTTTGCGGGTATCGGTCTGGCGCGGCATTGGCGCCGGCGCCCAGGCAACCAGACCATCCAGCATGTGATCGACACCAAAGTTGCCCAGCGCGGTACCAAAGAACACCGGCGTAATTTCGCCGCTCAGGAACAGCTCTTTGTCGAACTCGTGCGATGCGCCCTGCACCAGCTCCAGCTCGTCGCGCAGCTGCTGCGCCAGCTCTTCGCCGACGGCCGCGTCCAGTTCCGGGTTCGCCAGCCCTTTTACCACGCGCACTTCCTGAATCGTGTGGCCTTTGCCGCTCTGATACAGGTAAGTTTCGTCGTTGTAGAGGTGATACACGCCTTTGAACAGCTTGCCGCAGCCAATCGGCCAGGTGATCGGCGCACAGGCGATTTTCAGCTCGCTCTCAACCTCATCCAGCAGTTCCATCGGATCGCGAATGTCGCGGTCCAGTTTGTTCATAAAGGTGATGATCGGCGTGTCGCGCAGACGGGTCACTTCCATCAGCTTGCGGGTACGATCCTCAACCCCTTTCGCGGCGTCGATCACCATCAGGCAGCAATCCACCGCCGTCAGCGTACGGTAGGTATCTTCCGAGAAGTCTTCGTGCCCGGGGGTATCCAGCAGGTTAACCAGGCTGTCGCGATACGGGAACTGCATCACCGAGGTGGTGATGGAGATACCGCGCTGCTTCTCCATCTCCATCCAGTCTGATTTGGCATGCTGGCTGGAGCCGCGACCTTTAACGGTACCGGCGGTCTGGATCGCCTGTCCGAACAGCAGGACTTTTTCGGTGATTGTGGTTTTACCGGCGTCCGGGTGCGAGATGATCGCAAAGGTACGACGGCGCGCCACTTCTTCTAAAAAGGGAGCAATAGACATGAGTGAATTCTTCTTCAGGGCAACGCGCGGGCGGCGCGCTGCGAATAAATCATTCCGGAGCCAGTCCGGCGGATAACGGTGCCAATGGCGACGCATGCGCGTCGGGTCACAGCAGGGTGTGTGCGATCTACATTGGCGGCAGTCCGGTTATCCCATCAGCATTGAGGCGGCATAGCATACAATATTTCAGCAGGCGGGGGAATCTGCGGCAGGATGAGACGATGCTCGCGCAGTTCAGGACATGTCTTGTAAACACTAAGCGATGTCTGGCTGAGAATGCCTGTCCGGAACCGTCACCCCGGCAAGGACAGCAAAATGACTCTACAGCTTAACCCACATACCTACAGCCCGTCGCACCGAAACGCCGCCCTGTCGTCGTCCGCGCAGATGTACCGCAAACCCGGCGAGATGCTGCTGATCAACGCGCCGGATAACCCAGTGCTGCCTGCCACCGGCCGCGCTGATTTTTCCCGCAGCAGCCTGCCGGCGCACCTGCATTATCTGCTCACGCCGCGTCCCGGTTTTTCTGCCGGTCAGCATTTTGTCCCGGAGTATCCGTACATGCTGGACGCCGCGCTGTCGGTCACTGCCCGCCGGGGCGCGGTGTCGTTAGCACCGTATCACGCCGACAGCGACAAGTGCGCGCTGGTGATTGAGCGGCAGACGCTGGTGAAGTTTGATCTGCCGCCGCTACACGATTTGGTGCTGAGCTACATCGGTCTCAACACCTACTTTAGCGAAGTGCGCTTCTACAACCGTGCCGGACGCATCGTGGCGTTTCGTCGCCTGAACGCCAGCAAAAAGCGCCACGAAGTATTCTGCTTCGCTGGCATGAAGCCGGTCTCACTGGTGATTGAGACCAGCCAGCACAGCTCGATTTTGCTCGATGAGATGGTGTGGAATCAGACCGTGGGCGTGGGCGCGCGCTGAGGCGCGTTACCCCAGCATGCGCACCACTGCCGCCTTGAAGATTTTCACACCGATCTCCAGCGAACTCAGCTCAAAGCGCATCTGCGGATGGTGCAGTCCCGGCACCAGATTGGTTCCCAGCCCCCAGAAACCGGCTTTCACCTGCGGATTTTTCACCGGATAGTAGAAGAAATCCTCGCTGCCCGGCGTGGTTTTCGCCGCCAGTAATCCCTGCTCGCCGAGCACATCGACAATCGCGGCGCTCAGCAGCGCGGTGGCATCGGCATCAATTTCCGCCGCCGGCATCTCTTTCAGCACCACCACTTCAGCGGTTGCGCCCAGCGCGGCCACGCTGTGCTGAATCGCCTGGCTGACTTTCTCTTTAAGCAGTTCCATCGGCGCGTTCTCCTGCGAACGCAGATCCCACACCACGCGCGCCTCGTCCGGCACCGAGTTGGTCACGCCGGCGTCGCACAGGAAGCGCGTCGCTTTTACGCTCCAGGTGAGGCCCGGTGCCAGATGAATGCTGTTCACCGCCTGCACCGCCTGGACTGCCGCATCAAGCGCGTTGACGCCGAGATGCGGTCGCGCGGCATGGGCCGGAACACCTTTAATGGTGGCCTCCAGCGTGCTGCACGCTGAATAGATCACCGCAGGCGTCGCCTGCCCGACCTGGCACTCCTCCAGCGGGCGCAAATGGAAGCCGAGGATCATCTCCACGTCATCCAGCGCGCCGCCCTCAATCATCGCCAGCGCGCCGGCCCCCAGCTCTTCAGCCGGCTGGAACAGCAGCTTCAGCCGCCCTTTTTTAATAGCGCCTTCCTGCAGCAGCTCCTGCGCGGCGGTCAGCACCACCGACGAGTGGCCGTCATGGCCGCAGGTATGGCGGGCGCAGGCAACGCCGTCGATCACGTGCCCGAGCGCATCCATGTCGGCGCGCAATGCCAGCACCGGGCCCGGCACGCCGCTGTCGATCTCCGCCACGATACCGGTGGTCTGGTTGATGCCGCGCGTGACCTTAATGCCAGCCTGTTCCAGCTGGCCGGCGATGTAGGCCGAGGTTTTAACTTCCTGAAACCCCAGCTCGGGGATTTCATGCAGAAAATGGTAGTGATCGAGAACTCTGGACACCGTTTCGCTCCTAAACAAAAAAACGCATCACGAACATAGCGATAACCGCATTGATAATGCTGGTGAGCATCAGCAGCGGCCAGTATTTTTTCGGCACATCAGCAACGCCCAGCAGGCGGCCCATGTACTGCAACTGTGACCCCATAAGAAAAATCGCCGGCGCGAGGATGGTGATGTCGGTACCGCTCAGCAGGCCTTTCGCCATCAGGCTCACCGCCACCCCGACGCTGGCCGAGGATGACAGCCATGCGGTCAGCAGCACGGTGATCGCCTCGCCGGGCAAACCGAAAATCCCCATCAGCGGCGCAAACGCGTGGCCAAGAAACTGCATGATGCCGAGCAGATTCAGCACTTCCGCCAGTACGTAGGCCATCACCACATTGGGCATCAGATTGTGAATAGCAATATGGAAGCCTTTACGCGCGCCGACAATAAAAATATCAAACGGATTATTATTGACCCGCGTCTGTACGTTATTTGACATCAGCAAAATCCTTCTTATAAACACTGTTTAACACAAAACGGACAAATGCCGCACCGACGAATTTCAGCACAAACATCAGCAGCAGCGGAATAATGATTGGTGCACTCATGGACGCAAATAGCGCCGAGCCAATGGCAAAATAATTATTGATCAGTCCGGCACCGGAATATTGCCAGGCGCTCATCACCACCAGCTCTTTTTTACCAATTTGCTGCTGATCCGCCATCTCTTTGGTGAGCGCCGCGCCGGCATCGGTACTTTGCAGATCGGTAATCAGCGCCAGGCCGCAGCGTCCCGGCAACCCCATCAGCGGTTTCAGCAGTGGCGTCAGCAGCGTGTGGGCGGCACGAATCGCGCCGTAGTGGGTGAAAATCTCCAGCACGCCCAGCGCCAGCATCACAGTGGGTGCCAGCGACAGCGCGAACAGGAAGCCGGCTTTAGCGCTGATGCCGCCGGCGCCGAGAAAGGTGGAACCTGATTCTTTGATGGTGCCAAAGCTGCCGCCCAGCGTGGTGAAATCAAACGCGCCCAGCCAGCTAAAGCCTTCGACCTTATAAAGCAAACCGGAAAAAAACAGTATTGCCAGTATCAGCGCGAGATAATTTCCGGCGCTTGCCGTGACCGTTTGTGGCGCGGCCATGATTTTTTCTTCAGACATCTTTTCTCCTGCTGGCCCTATTTCTGCCAGACGTGGTTGCAATATACGGAACTATTTACCAAGCAGGATTTATGCCAACGCGCACTTTCTTTAATTTCGCTATGGCTAATTTTGTTCAGTAACAAGCAGCAGCCGGAATAAGCGTTTATATCGCCGTGCCAGCTTTATTGCTGGTCGCGCCAGTGCTTATTTTATCGGCGGGTTGACTGGCGAAGAAGTGATCGGTGCAGTTGTACGCTGCACCGCCAGCAGGCAACGCAGCTGCACTAAAACAGTGCTGCGGACTGTGAATGAAAATTAGTCAAAGTTGAGAATTCTTCGCATTCAACTAGCGGAATAATTCCATTTATAATCAATAAGATAAATTCAACTTTTTTACGAAAAAACCTTCACAAAAAAGTATAGATTGATGCATAATTCACCGTACTTCACC
>NZ_JASEWO010000450.1:0-408 GCF_030024295.1 Pantoea sp. Pa-EAmG | reverse complement strand
TGCTGGCGCAGGCCAACCAGGTGCCACAGACCATGCTGTCTCTGCTGCGTTAATCGCAAACGCGCAGCCTTCAACGGAGCCAGCTGGCTCCGTTTTTTTTTATTTCCGGAAGAGAGTAGCCACAGCGGCGTTGCTAATTTTCTGATTATTAACATCTATTTTTTGTCAGCAAAGACGACAAAATCAATATTAAAAAGAGTGAAGTTTTTGCGCAGCCTGTCGATAACTTTAATACGGTGTTGAACCGCAGGCCTGAAGGGCTGAATTATCTCTCTTAATAAAGGAAACTTGCTATGGCAGTGATTAATACCAACACATTGTCGCTGACGACTCAGAACAACCTGTCCAAGTCTCAGGCTTCTCTGGGTACCGCTATTGAGCGTCTCTCTTCTGGTCTGCGTATTAACA
>NZ_JASEWO010000250.1:0-4901 GCF_030024295.1 Pantoea sp. Pa-EAmG | reverse complement strand
AAACGCTCCCACAGTTCGATGGAGAAGATCAGATAAAACGCTTTCGGTTGCTTGAAGGCGTTGAGGCTTACCGCCTCGTCAGTGTGTTTGTTTGCAGTTGACACGTGTACCTCAGTTTATACATAGCCTGTTTTACGACAGGAATTAAGTCTGCGTCGGGCTGAGTAATCCCGCGCAACATTGTTATTAGAAAGGAAAAACGGCGCCTAATTTGGCTGAATCAGGCCAACAGGGCAAGCATTTTCTGCACGCTGAAATACTTGTTACAGGCAGGGTTATAACCAGGATAATAACTTGTAAATCAGTGTTAAATATCACTGCGTGACATTATAGCAGGATAATTGTTCTTGTTGCAGATCGTTTGATGGATTTTCCTGAGATAAACTGCTTTTCCTGCTCCGGGCAGGACATAATATTATCCAGCCCATTAAGCTGGATGATTCCCCTGATTTTTGCCGAAGAAGTAAGCGCAATTGTCTGATTGTTGAGCACAATACGCAGCTGACGGTTAGCCGCAGGCTAATTTGTTGATCCTGCGCACAAAATTATCAATTAATTAGAAATGTAAAAAAAGAAAACGATTGCCGCTCTCCCGTTTGCCGACAATTTCACCACTTAATCGCGGCTTTCATTGTATAAGCTCTGCAACGCCCCCGGCGGCAGCGACCTGTTGCGCCAGGCAGGGGGAGGATGGATCGCCGATCGCCAGCCCTTCGACAGCCTGAAGAAATTGCTGTAACCTCGTTTTTTCCCTGCAAGGAACTCATCATGAAGCAGTCCGTTCGTGTCGCTCTCGTGGGCGATTACCGTGCCAGTGCCGTCGCGCATCAGGCCATTCCTCCTGCCATTCAGCTTGCCGCCGCCACACTCTCCCTTGACGTAACCGCCGACTGGATCGCCACGCCGGAAATCGATCTGCCGCGTCTGCACGACTATGATGCCGTCTGGGTGGTGCCTGGCAGTCCCTTCCTGAATGATGCCGGCGTGTTCGACGTCATTCGCTGGGCGCGCGAAAGCGGTAAACCCTTTTTAGGCTCGTGCGCCGGCTTTCAGTATGCGGTGGTGGAGTACGCGCGCGACGTGCTGGGCTGGGAGGATGCTGGCCATGCCGAGACCGACCCTGACGCGCGCTGGGTGATTGCGCCGCTGGCCTGCTCGCTGGTGGAACAGCGCGGTGAGGTGACGTTTGAGCCGGGTTCACGTATCGCTCAGGCCTATGGCGCGCTGCAGAGTAATGAAGGCTATCACTGCAACTTTGGCGTTAATGCTGAGTTCAGCGAGGCGCTGGCCACGCGCAATCTCCGCATTACCTCATGGGATTTGCAGGGGGATGTGCGCGGGGTAGAGCTGACCGATCATCCGTTCTTTGTCGCCACGCTGTTTCAGTCAGAACGCGCCGCGTTACAAAACCGCCTGTCGCCGCTGGTGGTGGCGTGGCTGCAGGCGGCGCGATAACGATTATTGCTGAGAGTACGGCGCGCAGCGTCGCGCCGTTACCGATCAGTCGGTCTTTTCCGCAAATTCACACAAATCTTCAATCAGGCAGGAGCCGCAGCGCGGTTTACGCGCCACGCAGGTGTAGCGACCGTGCAGAATCAGCCAGTGATGGCAGTCAACCTTAAATTCAGTCGGCACCACCTTGAGCAGCTTCTGCTCTACTTCCTCAACGTTTTTACCCGGCGCAAAGCGGGTGCGATTGCTGACGCGGAAAATGTGGGTATCTACGGCAATGGTAGGCCAGCCAAAAGCGGTGTTGAGCACCACGTTGGCGGTTTTACGCCCGACCCCGGGCAGGGCTTCCAGCGCCGCGCGATCTTCCGGCACAGTACCGCCGTGCTGCTCCAGCAGGATACGGCAGGTTTTGATGACGTTTTCGGCTTTGCTGTTAAACAGCCCGATGGTTTTAATGTACTCTTTTACGCCTTCCACCCCGAGAGCCAGCATTGCCGCTGGCGTATTGGCTACCGGATAGAGTCGGGCGGTGGCTTTGTTGACGCTGACATCGGTCGCCTGCGCCGACAGCAGCACAGCGATCAGCAGCTCAAACGGCGAGCTGAAGTTGAGTTCGGTGGTCGGATGGGGATTAGCATCACGCAGCCGCGTGAGGATCTGCAGGCGTTTATCCTTATTCACACAGCCTTCCCGGTTTCACCCTGCGGCACGGCAGCAGCAGCCTCAGCCTGACGTAAGGCGCGCTGCTTCATTTTCTGGTCGATCAGGTACTTGCCGGCCAGCAGCATGCCGAGGCCGATAAACGCGCCCGGCGGCAGCATCGCCAGCAGCATCGGCGAATCAAAATGCACCACTTCGATACGCAGTGCTTTGGCCCACGGCCCGAGCAGCTGGTCAGCGCCGTTAAACAGCGTGCCGTTGCCGATCAGTTCACGTATCGAACCCAGCGTCACCATCGCACAGGTTGCGCCCATACCGATGGCAAAGCCATCCAGCGCGGAGAGGGGAATACTGCTTTTCGATGCCACCGCTTCCGCGCGTCCCACCACAATGCAGTTGGTGACGATCAGCGGGATAAAGATGCCCAGCGACTGATACAGGCCATAGGCATAGGCGTTGATCAGCATCTGCACGCAGCTCACCACCGAGGCGATGATCATTACGTAGATCGGAATACGAATTTCACCCGGCACCCAGCGGCGCGAAGCGGAAATCGCACTGTTGGTGATGGTCAGTACCAGCGTGGTCGCCAGTCCAAGGCCCAGTGCGTTAGTGGCGGTTGAGGTCACCGCCAGCAGCGGACAGAGCCCCAGTAGCTGCACCAGCGCCGAGTTATTCTTCCACAGTCCGCCAATCAGTAAATTTTTCGCTTCACTCATGGTGCATCTCCACATTCAGGCAGCGAAGCGAGCTTCGCTGGCAGCGTTTCAATCAGCAGCGCCGTGCGTTTGGTGGCGTTGACCACCGCGCGCGGCGTGATGGTCGCGCCGGTAAACTGGTCAAATTCGCCACCGTCTTTTTTCACGGCAAAGGCTTTATCGTCGGCACCGTGCACCACTTTGCCGTTAAAACTGTTAATCCAGTCGGAAATTCGCAGCTCGATTTTATCACCCAGACCCGGCGTCTCATGATGTTCAATCACGCGTACGCCCAGCACTTTGCCGTGGAAATCGGCGCCGACCAGCATCTGTATCGCGCCAGAATAGCCGTCAGGGGCGGTGGTCTCAAGTGCGGCGGCCACCGGGTGATCCCCTTTGCGCGCCACATACAGATGATGCGGTTTGTCGTTGCCGAGCGCGCGGGCATCGGTCACCAGCAGACACTCCTGCTGAATATTGTTGTCGTACAAATCGGTGGGCACCACCTGGTCGAGCAGGTTTTTCTGCTGCAGCGCGGTCTGGTGATCGACCGTCGGTTTGGTGACATAGTTGACCACCGCCGTCACGCCGGTGGTGATCACGGCAAACATGCCCAGCGTGAACGCGTTTTTACGAATGGTTTCGATCATCATCAATCCCTGCGATGTCCATACACGCGCGGCTGCGTGTAGTAGTCAATCAGCGGCACGCAGATGTTAGCGAGCAGCACCGCGAAGGCGACGCCATCCGGATAGCCACCGAAGCTGCGAATCAGCCACACCAGCAGGCCAATCAGCGCACCGTAAATCAGCCGGCCACGGTTGGTGGTGGACGCGGTGACCGGATCGGTGGCAATAAAGAACGCACCGAGCATGGTCGCCCCGGAGAACAGATGCACCAGCGGCGAGTTCAGCGACTGCGGCGCGAACAGCCAGCCGAGCGTGGCGCACAGCGCCAGCGACAGCAGGAAGCTGAACGGGATATGCCAGCGGATGGCGTTCTTCGCCAGCAGCAGCATGCCGCCGAGCAGATAGCCGAGATTGACCCACTGCCAGCCGAGGCCGGCCAGTACGCCGCCATAAATCGGCTGGGCCAGCAGCTGTTCGGCGCTGTGCCCGGCGCGCAGGCCGGTTTTAAAGGTATCCAGCGGCGTAGCCTGGCTCACGCCATCCACACCCAGCTGCAACTGCTGCATGGTGTCACCGGCCAGCGTGTGGCCGGTAAAAATCATACTGAGTGAGTCCATCAGGCCAGGTTTAATGGCCTGCAGTACGTCCGGCGGCAGCCAGCTGGTCATCTGCACCGGGAAGGAGATCAGCAGTACCACATAACCGACCATGGCCGGATTGAACGGGTTCTGGCCGAGGCCACCGTACAGTTGCTTGGCGATAACCACGGCAAATACGGTACCGAGCACCACCAGCCACCACGGCGCCAGCGGCGGCAGGCTGATGCCCAGCAGCAGCGCCGTCAGCAGGGCAGAGTTGTCCGCCAGCGTCGGCACTACCGGCGCGTGACGCAGGCGCAGAATCGCGCCCTCGGTAATCCATGCGGTAGCGACCGCCAGCAGCACCTGAATCAGGAAGCCGATGCCAAAGAAATACCACTGTGCCGCCATGCCGGGCAGCGCGGCCAGCACCACCAGCAGCATGATGTTGCCGGTGCTGCGGCGGTTATGGGTATAAGGCGAACTTGCAATACGAAAAGCCATTTAGTCCTCAGTCGTCGAAGGCTGCTGCTGCGCTTTACGCGCTTTGGCACGGGCGACCGCGGCAGCAATTGCCGCTTTGCGTGGGTCGGCGGAGTCAGGAGAGGCAGCAGCCTCCACTTCAGGGGATGCGGCGGGCGCGTCGGCTGTCTGCTGCGCTGCGGCCGCGGCTTTCTTCGCTTTGGCACGGGCAATCGCCGCTTCGACCGCCGCTTTGCGCGGATCGACCTCAGCCGCTGGCGTTTCCGCTGCCGGCTCAGCGTCGGCCGGCGTCTGCGCCGCCGCCGCTTTCTTCGCTTTGGCACGGGCGATAGCGGCTTCGACTGCGGCTTTGCGCGGATCGACCTCAGCCGCTGGCGTTTCCGCTGCCGGCTCAGCGTCGG
>NZ_JASEWO010000005.1:0-62951 GCF_030024295.1 Pantoea sp. Pa-EAmG | reverse complement strand
GTTGGCGCAGGAAACATCATTTTCCCGCCTATGGTCGGTATTCAGTCTTGTGAACATGTCTGGATTGCCGCCTTCGGCTTCCTGATCACCTCAGATGATTTGCTTAAAGTTTCTGCAAAGCGGGCGATCTCCTTGCAGAAACCGCCGCAGGGATGCACAAAAGGCGCGCTTTACGCGCCTGTTTGCACAACTTTACAGCATCACCACACCTGTTGTGCGATGTCGACAACCAGACGAATCTTCTGCCACTGCTGCGCTTCGGTCAGGCTGTTGCCCTCTTCCGTTGACGCAAAGCCACACTGCGGGCTGAGGCAAATCTGGTCGAGGCTGACAAACTGCACCGCTTCCTGCAGGCGCGCCTTCACCTGTGCAGCGTCTTCAAGCTCGCCGGTTTTGGTGGTGATCAGCCCTAATACCACCTGCTGATGACCCGGTTTGATGAAACGCAGCGGCTCAAAGCCACCGGAGCGCTCATTATCGTACTCGAGGAAAAACGCGTCGATATTCACGCTGCCAAACAGAATTTCCGCCACCGGCTCGTAGCCACCTTCCGAGATCCAGGTCGAGCGGAAGTTACCGCGACACACGTGCAGGCCGACGGTGAGATCCGCCGGTTTATCTTCCAGCGCGCGATTCAGCACCTGCGCATAAATGTGCGCCAGCTGTTGCGGATCTTCACCGCGCTCGCGGATTTGCTGCTGCTGATCGCCTGAACACAGGTACGCCCACACGGTGTCATCCAGCTGCAGATAGCGGCAGCCAGCGTCGTAAAACGCCTTGATCGCCTCCTTGTAAGTCTGTGCCAGATCGGCGAAGTACTGCTCCAGATCCGGATACACCGTGGCATCAATCACTTTACGGCCGCCGCGGAAGTGCAGCACGCTCGGGCTGGGAATGGTCATTTTCGCCACCGCATCGCCAGCCACGCTTTGCAGGAAGCGGAAATGGTCCAGCATCGGATGCTGCGGGTTAAAAGCGACTTTGCCGGTGACCTTCACGCCGTGCGCTTTGGTCTGCACGCCGTTGAACTGAATGCCCTGATCGGCCTCGAACAGCTCGACGCCGTGCAGATGGCCAAAGAAATCAAAGTGCCACCAGGCGCGGCGGAATTCACCGTCGGTCACTACCTGCAGACCGCTGGCGCGCTGCTGCTCCACCACCTGGCGAATCGCATCGTCTTCTACCTGACGCAGCTGGTCGGCGCTGAGGGTGCCACTGGCGAACTGCTCGCGTGCCTGCTTAATGGCAGCGGGACGCAGAAAACTGCCGACGGTATCGGCGCGGAACGGGGCGGTGTTGCGTTGCATATTCACTCCTGCACTGGCGCATAATTGCGTCAGGGTATAATTGCGTATGGTTATTTTTGGCCATCTGGATGGCTATATGTCCATAAGAGTGACATGCCGCCCTGCCGGCGGCAATAGAAGAAAATTCAGGGGACGTGAAAAAAATTCATGATCGGTCAGCGTGAATTAGTTTTGCGCAATCGCCGCGCGCGCCTGCGCGATCTGGCTGTCGGACAGCGGCAGGTAGCCGGCCTCCGTTACGCGGCGCTGGCCCTGCGCAGAGAGCACCTGCTGCAGAAAGGCGGCGACCAGCGGCGGCAGCGGTTTACCGGGCGCCTTGTTAACGTAAATATACAGCGGGCGCGACCACGGATAACGGCCGCTGCGGATCGATTCGGCATCCGGCATAACGCTGTCGCCGCTGGCGGTGACGATCGGCAGGGTTTTTACGCCGCTCAGGTGAAAGCCAAAACTGGCATAGCCGATGCTGTTCGGCGTGCTGGCAACCGCCTGCACCACCGCCGCCGAGCCGGGAAACTCCGCGACGTCAGCGCGGAAATCGCCGCGACACAGCGCCTGCTGCTTGAAGAAGCCCCAGGTGCCGGAAGCGGAGTTACGGCCAAAGCGCTGGATACTGCGCGTTGCCCAGTTCGCCGTATGCAGGCCAACATCGCCCCAGCGCTGTGGCACCTGCTGTGCGCCGCACAGCCGGGTCACGGAGAACAGCGCATCCAGCTGCGGCTGACTGATGGACGGCAGCGGATTGTCCTGATTAACCACCACCACCAGCGCATCCATCGCCACCGGCACCGCCAGCGGTGCATAACCATAGCGCGCGATAAACAGCTGACGCTCATCCACCTGCATCGGCCGGCTCATGGCGCCAAGCTGAGCGGCCCCTGCGGCCAGCGCGGTCGGCGCCGTCGACGATCCCGCCGCCTGCACCTGCACGTTGACACCCGGCGACTGACGGCTGAAATCTTCGCCCCACAGCGTCATCAGATAGCCCAGCGTGTCCGAGCCGACGCTGCTCAGGTTGCCGGTCAGCATGCCCTGCTGAGCCGTCGCCAGCAGCGGGCACAGTAATAAAAGAGAGAGCAGCAGCGATTTCATCACAGAGTCCGGTGGCGTTTACTGCGCCACATTCTCGCGGATTCCGTTCGCCACAATCAAGCGCGGTGGCAGCACGAAGCGGAAGCAGGTTTCCTGATGCGGCACGCTGCTGATCTCCAGCCGCGTGGTGTGGTGGCCGAGCGCGTGCTTAACAATGGCCAGCCCCAGCCCGCTGCCGCCGGTGGCGCGCGAGCGCGCTTTATCCACGCGGTAGAAGCGTTCGGTCAGGCGCGGCAGATGCTCCTCGCTGATGCCGGGCCCGTTGTCGCACACTTTAAATTCGGCGCCCTGTTTGGTGCGCAACCAGCTGATGTCGATGCGCGTGCCATCCGGCGTGTGGTTCACCGCGTTATACACCAGATTGGAAATCGCACTGCGCAGCTGTTCATCATTGCCGAACACCTTCAGGTGCGGATCAGTGTGGAAATGGATGCTGTGCCGGCCCTGGCTGAGGGTTTCTGCCTCGCGTTGCAACAGCAGCAGCATGGTCGGCACATCCACCGTCTCTTTCAGGTCAATGGCGGGAGCCGCTTCGATGCGTGACAGCGTCAGCAACTGCTTCACCAGGCTGTCCATGCGTCGCGTTTGCTCCTGCATGGTACTGAGGGCCTTGCTGCGGGTGCGCTCGTTCATCCCGGCATCGTCCATCATCTCCAGATAGCCCTGCAGCACCGTCAGCGGGGTACGCAGTTCATGGCTGACGTTGGCGAAGAAGTTACGCCGCGCTCCTTCCAGCTGGTGCATCTGGGTGACGTCACGCGCCACCATCAGCCACTGACCTTCGCTGTAAGGCATGACGCGGAATTCCATATGATGCTGATTATTCAGCACCAGCGTCAGCGGCTTGTTGAAGTCGCGCTGGCGGATATAGCGGGAGAATTCAGGGTAGCGCAGCAGGTTGAGGATATTCTGGCCGTTATCTTCCGGCCAGCGCAGCCCGAGATGCTGCTGGGCCAGACCGTTACACCAGAAAATGGTGCCCTCTTCGGTGGTGAGTACCACCGCGTCCGGCAGCGACTCGGCCCCGCTGCGAAAGCGTTTGATCAGATTGCCCAGCTCGCGCCGGCGGCGGCGATTGCGCAACTGCATTTGATACAGGCCGTAAAACAGCGGTTCCCAGCTGCCGCGCCCGGTGGGCGGCGTCATTGAACGATCAATCCACAGCCAGTGCGACAGCCGCATCAGATTTTTGAAGTGCCAGAACAGCACGCCGCACACGGCCAGTAACAGCCACCATGGCAGATAGCCAACCAGCAGACCCAGCACCAGCGCAGGCAGACACACCAGCGCCAGCTCGGTCAGTAATCTCTTCCAGGAGAGTCGTTCCAGCACGGTAAAAGACTCCGTTTAGTAGCGGGCAGAGAAACGATACCCTGTTCCGCGAACGGTTTGTACCATGCGATCGTGGCCGGAAACTTCCAGTGCTTTACGTAAACGACGGATATGCACATCCACGGTGCGGTCTTCCACATACACGTTAGTGCCCCATACGTGATTCAGCAGCTGTTCGCGGCTGTATACGCGCTCCGGATGCGTCATAAAGAAGTGCAGCAGTTTGTATTCGGTCGGCCCCATTTCCAGCGGCGTGGTTTCGGACATCACGCGATGCGAGGAGGGATCGAGGCTCAGCCCCTGCATCTCAATCACCTCTTCCACCGCCATCGGTGAGATGCGGCGCATCACGGCTTTAATGCGCGCCATCAGCTCTTTGGGCGAGAACGGCTTGGTGATGTAATCATCGGCGCCCACTTCCAGCCCGCGCACGCGATCTTCCTCTTCACCGCGCGCCGTCAGCATCATCACCGGAATATCACGCGTCATGGCTTCACGCTTTAAATGTTTGATGAACTGAATGCCGCTGCCGCCGGGTAACATCCAGTCCAGCAGAATCAGATCGGGCCAGGGTTCGATCAGCTTGCCAATCGCGCTGTCATAGTCCTCAGCCTCAATCGGCTGATAATCGTTTTGTTCCAGCACGAAACATAACATTTCACGGATGGGAGCTTCGTCTTCCACAACCAAAATGCGCTTAGCCATTATTACTCCTGCGATTGTGACGGCATGTCACGGGGGTTTGCGGCGCCATTATGCGTCAGTTTTGTGACACTTTTATGAAAAACCCACCTCATGATAATCAGATAAAAAGCGCAATTGTGACAACCGGTTTCGCTTTTTTTTCATTGCGTTGTTAAGCGGTTATACTGCCGCTTTGCGATAGCAGGCACGGAGCATTCATGCGCATTATTCACACCGCTGACTGGCATCTCGGTCAGTTCTTTTACAGCAAAAGCCGCGCCGCCGAGCACCAGCAATTCCTCGACTGGCTGCTGGCCGCGATTGTGCAGCATCAGGTGGATGCGCTGATCGTCGCTGGCGACCTGTTTGATACCGGTTCGCCGCCCAGCTACGCGCGCGAACTGTTTAACCGTTTCGTGGTGGCGCTGCAGCCCAGCGGCTGCCAGCTGATTGTGCTGGCCGGCAACCATGATTCGGTCGCCACGCTGAATGAATCGCGCGAGCTGCTGGCCTGCCTCAATACCCGCGTCATTACCAGCGCCACGCCCGGCGGCGAGCAGCAGGTGCTGACGCTGCAACAGCACGACGGCACGCCGGGGGCGCTGCTGTGCGCCATTCCCTATCTGCGTCCGCGCGATATTCTGCGCAGCCAGGCGGGTCAGTCCGGACGCGATAAGCAGCTGTCGCTGCTGCAGGCGATTGAGCAGCACTATCAGCACTGTTATGCCGCCGCCGTGGCGCAGCGCGAAGCCATGGGCAGTACGCTGCCGATCATCGCCACCGGGCATCTCACTACTGTGGGCGTCAGCAAGAGCGATTCAGTGCGTGATATCTACATCGGCACGCTGGACGCCTTTCCGGCGCAGGCCTTCCCGCCTGCCGACTACATTGCGCTGGGCCACATCCATCGTGCGCAGCGCATCGCCGACAGCGATCACATCCGCTACAGCGGTTCGCCGATTGCGCTCAGTTTTGATGAACTGGGGCGTGAGAAAAGCGTATTCCTGCTGGAATTTAGCACCCGGCTGGAGTCCGTCACACCGCTGGTTATTCCGTCATTCCAGCCGATGCAGATGTTAAAAGGCGCCATGGCGGAGATTGAACAGCAGCTGACCGCGTTTCACACCTATGAAGGCGATCTGCCGGTGTGGCTGGATATCGAAATCACCACTCAGGAGTACCTGAGCGATCTGCAGCGCCGCATCGAACAGCTTACCGACGCGCTGCCGGTTGAGGTGCTGCTGGTGCGCCGCAGCCGCGATCAGCGTCAGCGCAGTCTGGCACGGCTGGAGAACGAAACCCTGAGCGAACTGAAAGTTGAAGAGGTATTTGCCCGCCGGCTGGCGCTGGAGGAACAGCTGGAGGATGAACAGCGCGCGCAGTTAACGCAGCTGTTTCGCAGCACGCTGGCGACGCTGGAGGATCCGGGCGCATGAAAATTCTGACGCTGCGTTTTAAAAACCTCAACGCGCTGCGCGGCGAGTGGTTTATCGATTTCCGCCGCGAGCCGTTTGCCAGCAACGGGCTGTTCGCCATCACCGGCGCCACCGGCGCGGGTAAAACCACGCTGCTGGATGCCATCTGTCTGGCGCTCTATCACCAGACGCCGCGCCTTGGTGGCCTGTCGCAGAGCGAAAATCAGCTGATGACGCGTGACACCGCTGAGTGCCTCGCCGAAGTGGAGTTTGAGATCAAAGGTGAAGCCTGGCGCGCCTTCTGGAGCCAGAACCGCGCGCGCGGCCTGGCGGAAGGTAAACTGCAGGCGCCGCGCGTCGAACTGGCGCGCGTGGCGGACAACCAGATCGTCGCCGATAAAGTCGGTGACAAGCTCAAAGCCATCGAAACCTTGTCCGGTCTCGATTTTGCCCGCTTCACCCGTTCGATGATGCTGTCGCAGGGGCAGTTTGCCGCCTTCCTCAATGCCAAACCCGGCGAGCGCGCCGAGCTGCTGGAGGAGCTGACCGGCACCGAAATCTACGGCCACATCTCGATGCAGATCTACGAGCGCTGGCGCACGGCGCGCGCGGCACTCGACACGCTGCGCGCCCGCGCCGGTGCGGTGCAGTTGCTCGATGACGCCCGCCGCGCCGAACTGGCGCAGCAGCTGGAGCAGCTGACCCGCACCGAACAGGATCTGAGCGAGCAGCTGGCGCAGGCCCAGCAGCAGCAGCAGTGGCTGACGCAGCAGCAGCAGCTCCACGCGGAGCAGCAGCAGGCGCAGCAGGCGTTGCAGACTGCCGCCAGCGCCTGGCAGCAGGCGGAAGGCGATCGCCAGCGGCTGGCGCGTGCCGAACCGGCGGAGAAACTGCGTGACAAACTGCAGCAGCGCGAGCAGCTGCAGCGCGACCAGCAGGCACTGACGCAGCAGGCGCAGCAGTTACAGCAGCAACAGCAGCAGGCGCAAGTCGCGCTGCAGCAGGGCGAAAGTCACTATCAGGCCGCACAGCAGGCGCGTGAACGCGCGCTGGCCGACCAGCAGCAGCTGGAAACGCTGCTGGTCGAGCAGGTGATTCCGCTCGACCAGCAGATCGCCAGCCGTGCACAGCAGCTTGAGCAGCAGCAGGCACAGCTGAACGCGCAGCAAAAAGCGCTGCAGCTCAGTCAGCAGGCGCTGGAACAGCATCAGCAGGAGAGTGAACGCTTACAACAGCAGCTGGCGCAGCAGCAGGCGTTGCGTGAAAGTGAAGCCGCCGTTGCTCACTGGGGCGGCGAGCTGGCGCGCTGGCAGGCTGAACTCGCCCGCATTGAAGAGCGCGAGCAGACGCTGACGCAGCTCAGCGCGCAGCGGCAACAGCAGCAAAATCAGCTGGAACAGCAGCAGCAGGCGCTGCAGGCGCGCGAGCAGGCGGCACAGCCGCTGCAACAGGCAGAAACCGCGGCGCAGCAGCAGCGTCAGCAGGCGGAGCAGGTGCTGACTTCGCTCGAAGCGGAGATCGCCAGCCCGGCGCTGCGTGCGGCGCTGGCACAGCATCAGCAGCAGCGCGGCATCCGCCAGCAGCTCAGCCTGCTGGCGGCTCAGTGGCAAACGATCCAGCCGCAGCGCCAGCAGCGCCAGCTTAAACTGCAGCAATTACAGCAGCATGCTGCGCAGGAAGCGCTGGCGTTGCAGCAGCTGCGCGAGGAGTACAAGCGCGAGCATCAGACGCTGCTGGATGTGCGTCGCCTGTGCGAGCTGGAGCGCACGATTATTCAGCTGGCCGACGAGCGGGCCCGGCTGCAGCCGGAACAGCCCTGCCCGCTGTGCGGCTCCTGCCAGCATCCGGCCATCGACCGCTACCAGCAGTTACAGCCGGATGAAAGTCAGCAGCGCCTGGCCGCGCTGGAGAGCCGCGTGATGCAGCTCAGGGAAGCCGGCACCGCGCGGGGCGAGCAGCTCAAACTGTCGCAGCAGCAACAGCAGGCGCTGCAACAGGAAATCGCCGATCTCGACCAGCAGATCGCCGCCACCCGCGAGCGCTGGCAGGCGCTGTGCGGTGAGCTGGCGCTTACCTTCAGCGCTGAACAGCACGCAGAATTCAGCGCCTGGCAGCAGCAGCAGGATGCGCTCGAAGCCCGCCAGCAGCAGCAGTTGCAGGCGCGTGAACAGGCGGCCGTCACGTTGCAGCAGGCCAAAGACGCGCATCTGCAACAGCAACAGCGCTGGCAGCAACATCAGCAGCAGCAACAGCTGGCGCAGCAGCAGCTCACCAGCGCCCAACAGCAGCGCGATGAGCTCGACCAGCGCATCAGTGGTGAACGTCAGGCGTGTCAGCAGCAATTGCAGCAGCTGGAACAGCAGCTGGCTGCCCATCAGCTTAGCCTGCCTGCCGCGCCCGAGCGCGCCGGCTGGCTGCAAACCCTGCAGCAGCGCTGGCAGCAGTGGCAGGAAAGTGAGCGGTTACTTGCTGAGCTACAGCCGCAGCTGGCGAAAAGCGAAACGGAAGGCACCAGCCTGCAGCACACGCTGGCGCGTGAACAGCAGCAGGTCGCCAGCCTGCAGCAAGCCCTTAACCACCTGCAACAGCAGC
Organism: Pantoea sp. Pa-EAmG; assembly: GCF_030024295.1. Taxonomy (NCBI): domain Bacteria; kingdom Pseudomonadati; phylum Pseudomonadota; class Gammaproteobacteria; order Enterobacterales; family Erwiniaceae; genus Pantoea; species Pantoea sp. Pa-EAmG. Next base: position 54,529 of record NZ_JASEWO010000005.1, on the reverse strand, counting down.
AGCAGGCCCAGCAGCAGCAGCGCCAGCAGCTGTTTGGCGACCGGCGCGTGGCGGACGCGCGTCAGCAGCAGCACGCCACGCTGCAACAGCATGACCAGGCGCTGGCGCAACAGCTGCAGCGCTGGCAGCAGGCGCAAAGCGAGCTGCACGGCCTGAAAGGTCAGTATGAACAGATTGTCAGCCAGCAGCAGACGCTGGCGCAGCGCACAGCGGACGCCGAAAGCGCCTTCCGGCAGGCATTGCTGCTCAGTGATTTCGCTGACGAAAGCGCCCTGCGCGCCGCGCTGCTGGCGGAAGATGAGGTGCAAACGCTGCGCCAGCGGCTGCAAACGCTGGAGCAGCAGCATCAGCAGCACGCCGCGCTGCATGCCAGACTGGCGCAGCGGCTGAGCGATCACCAGCAGCAGCGCCCGGCCGCGCTCAGCGATGCCGATGCTGGCACCATCGCCGCCCGGCTGGAGCAGCTGCGCGTGGCGCTGCGTGACAATGCACGCCAGCAGGGCGAAGCGCAGCAGCAGTTGCACAGCGATGCGCAGCAGCGTCAGCAGCAGCAAACGCTGCTGGCGCAGATCGCCGCTGACGAAGCGGAACTGGCACAGCTGAGCCGCCTCAACGATCTGATCGGGTCGGCCAAAGGCGACAAGTTCCGCCGCTTTGCTCAGGGCTTAACCCTCGATCATCTGGTGTGGCTGGCAAACCGCCAGCTCGATCGCCTGCACGGCCGCTATTTACTGCAGCGCCGCGTCAGCGATGAGCTGGAGCTGGAAGTGGTCGATACCTGGCAGGCCGATGCCACGCGCGACACGCGTACGCTGTCCGGCGGCGAGAGCTTCCTCGTCAGCCTCGCGCTGGCGCTGGCGCTGTCCGATTTGGTCAGCCATAAAACGCGCATTGAATCACTGTTTCTCGACGAAGGCTTCGGCACGCTGGATGCCGAAACGCTGGACACCGCGCTGGATGCGCTCGATGCGCTTAACGCCAGCGGGAAAACCATCGGCGTGATCAGTCATGTGGAAGCGATGAAAGAGCGCATCCCGGTGCAGATCCGGGTGCGTAAAATGAACGGACTCGGCTACAGTAAACTGGAGCTGCCGGGCGAGTGATGCGTGAAGTGGCGCGGCGATCAGCTGATCGCCGCGCCAGGTAGATTAACGCGTAACCGGCGCTTTGTAGCGCGGACCGGCCAGCAGACCACCCTGCTCGTTCTGCGCTAACAGACGCGCGCTGGTGACACCAGCAATGGTGTGCGCTTTGTCGCCCGCGTTGCTGGCGATCTGTTTGATCGCCGCCGACACCAGCATGCCAATGATGCCGCCGTTGCTGTTGTTGCTGTTCTCAGAATCATTGGCGGTGGCCATGCCCTGCCACAGCTCTTTACCGCTGCGCAGATCAACCAGACGGGCAGTGGCCGAGACCGTGGTCACCGAATCAACCACCAGATAGCTGCTGCCATAATCGGTAATCGAAATGTACAGTGCGCTGTCTGCGTTGAAGATGTCATGCAAGCGCTTCGTGCTCACCGCCTGAATTTCATGCCCGTTGCTCAGGCCGTTCTGCTGGAAGGTCTCTTCCACCACCGCCACCGGGAATACGTAGTAACCCGCTTCCGCCAGCGGCTGGGTCACCAGCGAGGTGAAGCTGTGCGACGCGTTGATATCCGGCGCACGGTTATCGGCAGGCAGCACCAGAATTGACGCCGGCTTACTGGCACGGAAGGCGCTGTAATCATACGGTTTCTTATTCTGGGCACAGCCGGTCAGCAGCAGCGCCGCGAATACGCCGCACACGGCAATCAGTTTTTTCATTGGTTCACTCCTTTTTTCTTCATCAGAAAGTCCATGTACGGGGCCGATTCCGGAAACAGCTGCTTCTCAAGGGCGAACTGGCTGAAAGCTTTATCCGTATTGCCGTTTTTGGCGTACAGCAGGCCCAGCTGGGCGTGCAGACCCGGTGCTACCGGCTTGTTCACTGCTTTGGCCTTTTCGATATCCAGATTCAGCGCATCAATCTGCTTCTGCGGATCGCTGTCTTTCTGGTAATAGCTGTAGACCTGCTGCTGGTAATCACCCCAGTAGTAGATCGGCTCCGGTCCTTTTGGCGCACAGCCGGCCAGCACGCCTGCCGCGATCAGCGCGGCGCTCAGTTGCAGTAATTTCATCGTCAATATCCTTATTTCACCGGGCGCCATGCGCCGTTATTGATGCCATCCACCAGGTGGTCGACCGCTTCACGGATCGCCAGATCCATCACTTTGCCGTTCAGGGTAGAGTCATAGCTGGCGGTGCCGCCAAAGCCGATCACCTCACGCGCTGACAGCTGGTATTCACCCGCGCCCTGCACGCTATAAACCACTTCTGAAGTGGTCACATCCACCACATTCAGGTTCACTTTGGCGTAAGCGATCTGACTTTTACCGCGGCCGAGGATGCCCCACAGCTGCTGGTCGCCCACTTCTTTGCGCCCGAACTCGGTGATGTCACCGGTGATGATGTAGTTAGCGCCCTTGATGTTCTGCTGGCTGTGTTTGAAGTCGGCTTCCTGCTGCAACTCTTTCAGGTTGCTGCGATCCAGCACGTTGAAGCGATTGGTCTGCTGCAGATGCGTAATCAGAATGGTTTTGGATTGGTTGCCCAGACGATCAACGCCGTCGGAGAAAATCCCATTCATGTATGACGAACGGTTATCAAACTGTCCCACCGCGATTGGGCTGCGCACGCCCTGATAAGCCGGCTGGCTTGCGGCGCGAACCTGAGGTGCGTCGATGGCGCGCGACGACTCGGTGGCACAGCCACTGAGCAGCGCGGCGCTTAACAAGGAGAGTGCCGCAAAGGCATATTTCTTCTGCATTTCTGGTCCATGAATAAAGGAAGGGATAACACCGCCACCAGGCGGCAAATTCTGGTTATGCCGACAGTCAGAGTAATGCCATAGCATTCCCTGCTGCGGTCTGTAGACTGTCGGCAGCAGCGCCAGGAATCTTTAGCGAAAATGCAGGCTTATTAATGAATTTAATTAATCGATTAGCGAGACTATCAGGTGGGTTAGTAATGATGGTGGGGCTCAGCGCCTGCCAGCAGGTGGCCGCGCCAGCCCCCAGCCTGGCCAATCAGTGCCAGCCGCAGGGCGATGCTGATAGCGCCGCCTGCCACTGGAGTGAAGCACTGCAGCAGCAGCTCAATAAGCAGTTTCACGATGCGGTGCGCTATGCCGGACAGCAGTGCTGGGTGCGCCTGGAGTGGCAGAACAGCGGACGCTTCGCGGTGACGCAGACGCAGGGCGACGAAGCACTGTGTTTGCGCGCCTGGCAGTTGATTGGTCAGTCGCGCGGCTTACCGCCACCGCCGCAGCGCGACCAGCCGGCGTGGTTTGGCTTTGCGCCTACCCGGCCTGACTTGCCAGCCCATCCTGGCGCCACTGGCGCGGGCTGATGCCGAACCAGCGGCGAAAAGCGCGGGAAAAGGCGCTGACCTCAGAATAGCCCAGCAGCAGCGCCATCTCCGAGATGGGCAGCTGCTTCTGCTGCAGGTAATGGGTGGCCATTTCGCAGCGCACCTTGTCCACCAGCGCACTAAAACTGATGCCCTCTTCACGCAGACGCCGCTGCAGCGACCAGCTCGACAACCCCATTTTGCCGGCAACCTCTTCCAGCACCGGTTCGCCCTGAATCAGCGTCAGGCTGACCTGCGAACGCGCCAGTTCGACCATGCTCTGCACGCTGGCGCTGCTGTTGAGGCGGCGAATGGCATCCTGCATCACCATCAGCAGCATCGCATCCTGCTCCGGCATGGCGCGCTGCAGGTCGCGTTTGGCGATCAGCAGCGAGTTAAACGGCTGATCGAACCAGACCGGCGCATCAAACACTTTGCAGTGCTCGTGCCACTGCTCCGGACGCGGATGTTCAAAGTGCACCTCGCGCGGCGCCCAGTTTTTGCCCGCCACGTGGCGAATCAGGTTGAGGAACATGCCGAGCGTCAGCTCCGCATCCTGACGGCGTGCCAGGATCGCCCCGTGGCGCACCTGATAATCGAGCCGCCAGCAGTCGCCCTTGTCCACCAGCCGCGTCAGCGTATCGTGCTGGTGCCAGGGAAACGCGTTCACCACATTGTGCAGCGCCTGCTCCAGCGTCGGCGAGCACAGTCCGATGTAGCCAATTAACCCTAATGACTGCGGTTTGAACTGCCTGCCGTAATGCAAACCGAAGTTATCAAAGCCGGAGTGGCGCGCCGCTTCTTCCATCACGCGGCAATAGTTCACCAGCCCGAGGCTCAGTGTCGGGCTGGCCAGCAGTTCGGAATCGATACCGCTGATGCCAAAGATGCGATCGACATCGCCGCCTTTATCCGTGATGAAGGCGCTCAGACCGGTCGCCGCCGCGGCCAGAACGCCACGGTTGCTGGCGGGTGTGGCAAACGCGCTGAAGGCATCAGCAGCAGAGATGAGTGATTGCATGGAAACCTCTCAGGGATCGCGCGGATAACAGAATGAAGGGATCCAGCAATTTTCATACCAGCGTCACCGCGCCCGCGTCAGCGCGCCTATAAACGCCAGCGCGCGCTATCCGCAGGCACCCGATCAGCACATCAGCGCGCGCCGCTGCCCTCTGCTGGTGCAGGTCACGCGCCTACCGGCAGCTGGCTGCTCTCAAGATAGCGACGGCACAGCCGCACCGAATGGCTGGCCCAGTGCGGCCCGAGGCTGAGCGCCATCTCGGTATCGGCGTGCGTGCCCATCCACGCCGTCATCTGAATACGACGCTGAATCAGCAGCGTCGGCACCAGCGCCATCTCAGCATCACTGATGTGCGCCACGCGTTCATAGCCGAGGATCCAGTTATCCACCCACTCCGCCGCACGCGGATGGTGCTCGACGAAACTGATCGCGGCCGCCAGATCATGCAGATACCAGCCCATGCCGCAGTCATCGAAGTCGATCACCCGGGTTTCGCCTTTGTGCAGCAGCAGGTTGGTCAGGCGCAGATCGGCGTGGATCAGGCCGTAGCGATCGCGCTCTTTACCAAATTCCGCCAGCGCCTGCCCGGCGCGCTCCACCGCCGCTGCGATAATGCCGTGATCGGCCGGATCAAGATGGGGCGCATCCTGCCAGCGCCCCCAGTGGCTGTGCTCGCTGACCATGGTGTGATGATCCCAGATAATACGCTGAAAACCTTCGGGTTTCTGCCAGCTGCGGCTGTGCTGATGCAGGCGCGCGGTGATGGTCCCGAGCTGCTGAAAGGCTTTGGGATCGACGTCGGTGGTCGGCATCTCGCCGTCAATCCAGTGGAACAGCACCGCATGACGCGAGCTGCCGTCCGCCAGCGTCAGCGTCAGTACGCTTTCACCGTCGCGCGCCGGAATCGCCTGCGGCACCATGATGCCGGTCTCGCGCAGCGCATCGAGCCACATCAGTTCACTGAGAATATCCGCTTTGCTGTGGTAATCCGGCCGGTGCAGGCGCAGCGCGTAGCGTTTGCCGCCAGCACGCAGCAAAAAGGTGGCGTTCTCCGAACGGCACAGCAATTGCAGCTCACCGTGCAGCGCGGCGGGATAGCAGGCCAGCGCACGTTGCGCCAGCAGGGTGATCTCGGCATCGGTCAGGGATTCGGCTTGTTTGGCGCTCATTCATCACTCTCCAGCATTAGTCTCTTAAAACCAGTGTTATCAGCATGGGATGAGGTCGTCCTGACTGCCTGACCGCAGAACAGCAAAAGTTGACCGCAGCGTACAGCCAGCGCTTTTTCTCGCAGCGAGTTGACCGCAGAGGACAAAACTCACTGCGCCGGCGTCAAGTTTTCCCGTCCCGGGCAGCGGCATTATCCCTTCACTGTAGCGCAAACCCACAATAGCGCGGTGCCAACGCCGCACAACAAGCATGACGGGGAGATGAAGATGACAGGCAAACTAAAACCCACGCTGGGCACCCTGCATTTATGGGGTATTGCGGTTGGACTGGTGATTTCCGGTGAGTATTTCGGCTGGAGCTATGGCTGGGGCGTGGCCGGGACGCTGGGATTCCTGATCACCACCGCGCTGATCGCCACACTTTATACCTGCTTTATTTTTAGCTTTACCGAACTGACCACGGCGATTCCGCACGCTGGCGGGCCGTTCGCTTACAGCCGTCGGGCATTTGGCGAAACCGGTGGTCTGATTGCCGGTCTGGCGACGCTGATTGAGTTCGTGTTCGCCCCGCCGGCCATCGCCATGGCGATTGGCGCCTACCTCAACGTGCAGTATCCCGATCTCAACCCCAAAACGGCGGCAGTCGGGGCTTATTTATTGTTTATGGCACTGAATATTCTCGGCGTGAAGCTGGCCGCGATGTTCGAACTGGTGGTGACGGTGCTGGCAGTGCTGGAGCTGCTGGTGTTCATGGGCGTGGTATCGCCGGGTTTCAGCGTCGCTAACTTCGCCGCCAACGGCTGGGCTGGCAGCGATCATTTTGGCATGCCAGCGCTGTCCGGCATCTTTGCCGCCATCCCGTTCGCTATCTGGTTTTTCCTCGCCATTGAAGGCGCGGCCATGGCGGCCGAAGAAGCCAAAGATCCGAAGCGCACCATCCCGAAAGCCTACATCAGCGGCATTCTTACCCTGGTGGTGCTGGCGATTGGCGTGATGCTGCTGGCCGGCGGCGCGGGCGACTGGCGCAAGCTGTCGGACATCAACGATCCGCTGCCGCAGGCGATGAAGATGATCGTCGGCGAGCACTCTAACTGGATGCATATGCTGGTGTGGATCGGCCTGTTTGGCCTGGTTGCCAGCTTCCACGGCATCATCCTTGGCTACTCGCGTCAGTTCTTTGCCCTGGCGCGCGCGGGCTATCTGCCGCCCAGCCTGGCGAAGCTGTCGCGCTTCCAGACGCCGCACCGCGCCATCATCGCCGGCGGTGTCATCGGTATCGCCGCCATTTACAGCGACGGACTGATCAACCTGCAGGGCATGACGCTGACGGCGGCGATGATCACCATGGCAGTGTTCGGCGCGATCGTGATGTACCTGATGAGTATGCTGAGCCTGTTTAAGCTGCGCCGCAGCGCACCGGACCTGGAGCGCAGCTTCCGTGCGCCGGGCTATCCGTTGGTTCCGGGCATCGCACTGGTGCTGTCGCTGGTGTGTCTGGTGGCGATGCTGTGGTTCAACCCGGTAATCGGCGGATTGTTTGTGGCGATTATGGTGCTCGGCTACCTTTACTTCCTCGCCACCAAAGCCCAGCGCGAGCGCGCACCGCAGGATTCCATGCTGGTCGGCGAGTAAGCAACGCATTGCCCCTGCCCTTCAGGCAACGGAGACGGGTACACAGAGCCCTTTGTGTACCCGTCTCTTTCTGCCCCACGTGATAAATCCATCCCACCACAGCACCGCTCCGGTCTTGCTGCTGTGATACCTTTTTTGCATGACGAAAATGACAATTCATTACGCGTAATCGGGGTGCAACAATCAAAAAAACCCGCAAAAGGAGCCACTATGCACACCCGACATTTATCGCAAACCCTGACTGTCAGTTCGATCGGCTATGGTGCCATGGGACTGAGCGAATTTTATGGCCAGACAGACGACACCGCTTCACTGCAGCTGTTACACACGCTTATCGACCTGAATATCACGTTTATCGACACCGCGGATATGTACGGTCGGGGCCATAATGAGCGGCTGATCGGCCACTTTCTTGCCGGTCTGGATAACGCGACGCGTGAGCAGTTTAACATTGCCACCAAGTGCGGAATCGTTCGCCCTGCGGACCAGGCTTATGCCCGGACGATTAACAACCAACCTGACTACATCACCCGCTGCTGTAATGAATCGCTTAAAAGGCTTGGCGTTGAGCGCATCGATCTGTTCTATCTTCACCGCGTGAGCCAGGTTACGCCGATTGAAGAGAGCATGGAATGCCTGAGCCGCCTCGTTAAAGCGGGTAAGATCAACCACATTGGCCTGTGTGAAGTTTCTGCTTCAACCCTGCGCCGGGCCCATGCCATTCACCCGCTCACTGCCCTGCAAACCGAATATTCACTGTGGACGCGCGATATCGAAGCTGAGATTCTGCCGGTGGTGAAAGAGCTGGGTATAGGTTTAGTTCCCTACTCTCCGCTGGGCAGAGGGTTTCTGACCGGAAAGTATCGTCATAACAGCGACTTCGCTGAGGGTGATTTCCGCAAAAATAATGAACGCTTCAGCCAGTCCAGCCTCGACCATAATGCCCAGCTTCTTGACGCGGTGCACCCGCTTGCTGAAAAGTACAGCTGCACGCCAGGGCAGATTGCGCTGGCCTGGCTGCTGGCGCAGTACGACAAGCTGATCCCCATTCCGGGAACGAAACAGACCCGCTATCTGGCGGAAAATGCGCAGGCCGCCGATATCGTGCTGGAGCAGGCAGATATCGCCTTACTGAACGCTATCCACCAGCATATTGAGATCAGGGGCGAGCGCTATTCTCAGGAAGGGATGAAAAGCATTAATGCCTGAAGCCATAACCGGGTAACGCCCGGTTATTTTTTCTGACGTCGCGCCGCCAGCCTGCTGCGCGTCCAGACCGATTAACCCCATATCCTGCTGATCTTTAGCGGGGTAGAATAACGTCTTTGATTACCCGGATGGACTCTATGGCGACGGCAGAGCACCTGATCAGCAACCATCTCCCCAGCGTGAAACAGCTTCAATGCTTTCTTGCGGTTGCGCACGAGCTGAACTTTCGCCGGGCCGCCGAACGGCTCAGAATGACTCAGCCTCCGCTAACCCGACAGATTAAGCGCCTTGAGGCCGTGCTGGAGCAGCCGTTGTTTAGCCGCAGCACCCATGACGTCAGTCTGACGGACGCTGGCCGGGCGCTGGTAATCAAAGCGGAGAAGATCCTTCAGGCGCTGAATGAACTCAAGCCTGGCTCGCTTTCTTCAGAAAAGCGCCTGCGTATCGGCCTCACCCGCACGCTGAATTTTGCACTGATTGCGCCCATTCGCCAGCAACTGCTGAAACTGGACGCCGCCGACGATGTGGAAACGCCCGATCTGACGTCTGCGCAGTTGCTGCAGTGTCTGGCAAAAAACCGCCTGGACCTGGTACTGACGGGCGAAAGGGCAACCGGCCACGAAGATACCGTGCAGTACCAGTGGATCGGTCGTGAGCCTTTGCTGGTAGCAATGCCGGCCAGACATCCGGCCAGCCTGAAAGAAAAAGTCTCGCTGGAAGCGATCGGTGATTTACCGCTGTTCTGGTTTGCCAGAAGCGCCAATCCGTCATTCTACGATAAATGTGAACGCTTGTTTTCACAGCTCCACACCCCGCTTAAAAGAGTTAAAGAGCCCGATGATTCACTGGTTATGCTGACACACATTGCCCGAGGAAAAGGCTTTGCCCTGATGCCGCAGTCGAAATGTACCTTTCATCAGGAAGGATTGTGTTATCGCGCACTGGCTGACGATGAAGCGCAAAAACTGCATATCGATATTTATGCCGCCATCAGACTGAATGAAAACCGGCCAGCCGTGCTGCATGCGCACGATATCGTGTGTCACGCCGGTCAGTTAAGCCAACACTGACCCGCTTCGGCCCCCTCTTCCGCTGGAAGAGGGGTTAAGCACGCATAAAGCGCCGTGATGCTACCCTTTCACCGGCCACAGCCAGGCGGCACCGCGCACGCCGCTGGAGTCACCGTGCACCGCTTTCAGCACCGGCGTTTCGCACTCGCGGCCAAACACCCACTGCTTCATCAGCGTCGGCACCGTCTGGTACAGCCGATCGTTGTTGCTCATGCCGCCGCCGAGCACAATCACATCCGGATCGAGCAGGTTAACCACCTGCGCCAGCGATTTGGCCAGCCGCGTTTCATAACGGCTCATCGCCAGCTCGGCCACCGGATCCTGCTGTTCGATCAGCCGGATGATCTCCGCGCCCTTCAGCGCCTGTCCGCTGAGACGCTGATAATCAATGGCGAAGCCAGTGCCGGAGACAAACGTCTCAATACAGCCCTGCAGCCCGCAGTAGCACGGCACTTCCGCGCGATAGCGCAGTTCGTCTTCGTCCATCCACGGCAGCGGATTATGCCCCCACTCGCCTGCGTTACCGTTACCGCCAATGCGTGATTCACCGTTGATGGCCACGCCTGCGCCGGAACCGGTGCCAATGATCACCGCAAACACCAGCGGCTGGCCTGCGCCTGCGCCATCCACCGCTTCGGAAACTGCCAGGCAATTCGCGTCGTTGGCGATGCGCACGTCACGATTCAGCGCACGCGCCAAATCTTTGTCCAGCGGCTGGCCGTTGAGCCACGTCGAGTTAGCATTTTTTACCCGCTGGGTATAAGGAGAAATCGTGCCGGGAATGCCGATGCCGACCGTCCCCTGCTGCCCGGTCTGCGCTTCCGCCAGCAGGACTAAATCGACAATCGCCTGCACCGTGGCGGTGTAGTCGTCACGCGGGGTATTCACGCGGTGGCGAAACAGCTCCTCGCCCTGGTCAGACAGCGCAATCACTTCAATCTTGGTGCCGCCTAAATCAATACCAATACGCACGATTTATTCCTCATTATTCGTTCAGGTGACAGATACAGTAGAAGGCTGAATCGGGAAAGGCAATGAAACCACTCCGATGTTTCGCTATCATGCGCGCTGACTGTTTTAGACTTGTGCGCCCGATCGCACCCACGGTAAGGAATCCTGATGTTGTGGTTTAAAAATATGATGGTTTATCGTCTGAATCGGGACATCCCGCTGTCCGCAGACGATCTGGAAAAACAGCTCGACGCCTTCACCTTCACGCCGTGCGGCAGCCAGGACATGGCCAAAACCGGCTGGGTCTCGCCGATGGGCAACCGCAGCGAAGCGCTGACGCATGTGATTAACGGTCAGATAGTGATCTGCGCCCGCACCGAGCAGAAAATTCTGCCGTCGCCGGTGGTGAAGCAGGCGCTGGAAGCCAAAATTGAGAAGCTGGAAGCGGAACAGAGCCGCAAGCTGAAAAAGACCGAAAAGGATTCGCTGAAAGATGAAGTGCTGCACAGCCTGCTGCCGCGCGCCTTCAGCCGTTTCAGTCAGACCTTTATGTGGATCGACACCGTCAATAATCTGATCATCGTCGACTGCGCCAGCGCGAAGAAAGCGGAAGATACGCTGGCGTTACTGCGTAAGAGCCTCGGCTCGCTACCGGTGGTGCCGCTGACGCTGGAAAATCCGATCGAGCTGACGCTGACCGAATGGGTGCGCTCCGGTGAATTGCCGGCGGGGTTCACCCTGATGGATGAGGCTGAGCTGAAGGCGATACTGGAAGATGGCGGCGTGATCCGCTGTAAAAAGCAGGATCTGGTTTCCGACGAGATCGCCACCCACATCGAAGCCGGTAAAGTGGTCACCAAACTGGCGCTCGACTGGCAGGAGCGTATTCAGCTGGTGATCGCCGATGATGCGTCGGTGAAGCGTCTGAAGTTCAGCGACACGCTGCGCGAGCAGAATGACGATATCGATCGCGATGATTTCGCCCAGCGTTTTGATGCCGATTTCATTCTGATGACCAGCGAGCTGGCGGCATTGATCAGCAATCTGGTGGAAGCGTTAGGCGGCGAAGCGCAGCGTTAAGCGGGCATCGCCGGCTGGAAGGATAGTACGGGTATGTTTAACGGTCGCCATGAATGGCGCCCCTGCAAATATGCTGACCGCAGGCCACACCCCATGCTGGCGCATAAAAAAACCGGTAACGCCGCACAGGCATTACCGGTTGATAATGGATGCTGCTTTAACGCTTAAAGATAGCGGCACAGGTAAGACGTTGGCTCTGCCACCTGCAGATGGAATTCGCTGTGGCCCGGCACGTTAAATACCGATCCGGCTTCGTACCATTTCCACTCGGCTTCGCCCGGCAGCAGCACTTTCAGCGCGCCGCTCACTACCGTCATCTCTTCCGGCTGGCCGGTACCAAAGGTGTATTCGCCTTCCGCCATCACGCCAACGCTGGCCCGGCCAATGGTGACGCTGTCGAAACCAATGGATTTCACTTTTCCGTCGAAATACTCACTTACGTTGAGCATGTTACTTCCTCACAGCACATTAGGGTTACCGGCAGATTACAAGGGAACTCGCTGATCTGTCACGCGAATTAGCGCCGCCCGTCGCAAGTTGTGATCGGCCTCGATCAGACGATCAGTTCAGCCGCCAGTTTCGCCACCAGCACATTCGACAGCAGCACCGGAATGCCCAGCATGTTCTGCAGGAAATCGCGGTGTTTCTGGTGATAACCGATACAGTCGAGCACCACCACATCAGCGCCCTGCTCCTGCAGGGTCAGTCCGGCTTCCATCAGTTCGCTCTGCTGCGCCAGGTATGGACTGGCGACGGCAAAACAGGGCGTGCTTTGCAGGTTACGCCATTTGCTGGCCTGCTCAGCGATCTGCTCCTCAACCGGCACCACGATGCCGATTTTGTGCGCCTGTACGATGGCGCTGACCAGCGGCGGAATGATGCGATCCGGCTCCAGCAGCAGCGCCGACGTGGTTTTTAGCGCGCCGAACTCACCGGTACACAGCAGCAGAATGGTGTCGTAACCCTGCTGCTCCAGCGCGGTAATTTTACGCTGCAGTCCCTGTTCGACAGTGCCGCCGCCAGCCGTACCTGTTCGCCGCTGCTCATGCGCGAAACCAGCACTTTATCGCCCGGCGCGGGAGCGTATAACTGCTCCACTTCAGCCAGCGTCAGGCCATCCAGCAGACCGGCATGCGCGACGGCGTCGGCGGGCAAATGCTCCTGCAGCAGCGGCAAAATATCGCTACGCGGTGACTGGCCAATGGTTAAGGTTACTAGCGACGGTTTCATCATCAGGCTTTCCGGCTGCGCAGGTGGCTGAGGCTACCATACAAAGATAGCAGCAGCGCGTACTCCTGCGGGTCATAAAACTGGCAGGTCTCACGGCCAAACTCTTTGGCCACTTCCACCGCAAAGCGCACGGTCGCCGCGATGTCCACTTCATGGCTGGCGCCGGTGCCGCAGCCAGGCACCACGGATTGCGCACAAATCGCGACGCCCACCACTGGCACATCAGTGGCGGTGGACGGTTGCAGGATGCTGTTGAGATGATACACGCCGTTGCCGTAAGGGGTGATGTCCTGCGTGGTGATCGGGAAGGTCACCGCAGGCTGACCGCTGGTCATCTCCATAATGCGCAGCAGATCTTCCGACACGCGCAGGATGTAGCCCTCTTTCACCGTGGGAGACAGCGCATAGCCCTTATGGTTGAGGATGCGGTTTCCTTTAGTGGTATCGATAGAGAGAATCGCGTCGACGCCCGCAACCACTTCGTTGTCATTCATGGTGATGTCGTCGCACGGCGAATCCATGAAGTCCACCGGCTCGTGCGGCCGGGTCGGCGCATCCGGACAAATATGCGTGGTTACGATCACGTCGCCGGCCAGCACGTCGCCTTTGGTCTGCATCTGTGCCAGCTTCAGCGCGCTGCTCACCGCAGCAACCGCACCGTCGGCGTCGGACACCATGCCGATGCGCGTCGGGCGCGCACCGATGCCGCCGAGACGGCCAATGATCCCCAGCGTCGGCGCGCTGCCGCCCCGGCTTTTGCCCTGGGCGCCCGGAATGTCGATGCGCACAAAATCGGTGCGCCCTTTAGGCCCGCTGACGCGCTTAAAGCTGGCTTGCACGCCCGGATAGGCGGCGAACAGATCGACCACCTGCTGGCCATCCACGTAGGCGCTGTCGAGTAACTCAAAAACCTGTAGTGTCTGCTGTAAACTCATCGCTAAATCCCTGGATTATTTCTTACTGCTACTGGCAAAAAGTGAGTGGAAGAAGCTGTACAGCGCGTCGCCCGCAATGAATCCAGCGGCCATCACCTCCATCGGTGAACGTCCACGCTCGCCCCATACGCGCAGGATCAGGACACGTAACGCAATCCCGACCAGCACCGCCCAGCCTGCGGCGGCGTTGTTGATTAACAGACCGGTGGCTAACAGCACGCCGAGCTGGCGCTTAGGCCCGCCGATCAGCTGAATAATCGCCCCCGGAATCGCCCACATCTGCAGGCTACCGGCAATGCCCGGCTCCGCGCCGGCCTGAATGGTTTTGGCGTAAACGCGCGCCACCGGCGGCAGCAGGTTGTCGACAAAGAACAGGTTATGCGCATACCACACCACCGGAATTGCGATGACGAAAGCGATCATCGCGGCGATCAGCTGGATGCGGCGGCCCCACAGCTCCTGCTGCACATCGGCCCCGTTGCCGCGCAGAATAAAGCCGGCCTTCAGGTCATAGCCCATATCAGCGAAGGCCGGACCGGTGGCCGCGGTGAAGCCGCACAGCAGGCACAACGCCAGCGGCGGGAAGCCGAGCAGGATGCCGAGGATCAGGGTGATCAGCGCCACCGCGAAGGCCGGGAACCAGCCCGAGTGCATAGCGGCGATACCAACAATCAGCTCATGCACAAAGGCGGCAAAGGCCGCGTAGATAATAAACAGCAGCAGCATCGGCAGGCCCATTTCGCTCCACAGCCCGCCACCCAGCGCCAGCAGTGCCGAGATCACGATATAGCCAACGGTCCCCAGGCCGAGCGCGCGTTTAACTTCGGTGTCGCTGCGGCTGACGTTGAGGTTGTCGTGACGGCGGCTGCGAATCACCTGCACCACCTGAATCAGCGCCACCAGACCGGCTCCAACCATTACGCCGTGCGGAATGTACAGCGCATTAATATCAATACCGGCAACCGGTTGCGCATAGGCACGCAGCAGGAAGCCGATGCCGAGCATGGTCAGCGCCCAGATATTGCCAATGAATGCCGTACCAAAGGCGGACATCGGGATTTTCAGCATTGAGCCCGCGACGCCGCCCACGATTCCAGCCACCAGCAGCCATGCCTGGCGACCGCCTTTATCACCGGCTTTAATCGCTTCTGCCGCTGCCACGCCCGGTGGCCATGCATTGCTGGCCGGAAACACGCGCGTGTCGAACAGACGATACAGCAGCCACGCATCCAGCAGCATTGCCGCGCTGACGCCGACAAACAGCGGCAGCACCAGCTGCGGCTCACCCAGCGCCCACGGCACGGCAATCGGCATCAGCAGGCTATTGGCAGCGCCGAAGGTGGCGGAAGAGATAGCGGTCTGTGCAAGGTTTTGCACTTCAACCGAACGGTAGCGGCGAAACCACTGCAGTGGAATGCGCGCCAGCAGCATGGCAAATAGCGCGCCGATAATAGAAGTATTGGGCGTTACCCCAATAGTTGTGATCAGCTGTACCCCAATGATGGCCCCTGCAACTGACAGCAGAACCAGCATCAGACCCACGCCAATATTTTTTATTGGATTATCCAGACGCATATTATCCCCGTATTTTCACCCTGTAGAAAACGCGCAATGACATTGTGCCCGACACGCGGAACCTCAACGTTTTATTCATCGTTCCCTGATTATTGAAATAAGCAGGTCCGAAGACCTGCTATTTCCCCGGTGTGGCGCGAAGTATTACGCCTTGAAATCAAATTAGGGTTGTCCTGTTTTATTCAGGACGCTGCGCCGTATTTTTCGGCCATCAGTGCAGCCGTTGCGCGCAATTCGCTGAGCAGCGCTTCCGGATAACCCGGGGCCGCTTCCTGCGAAAGAAATGAGAGACACAGTGCGGCACTTTCACCGCGGTGTTTATTGGTTACCGCTACGGCAAGCGAGCTAATGCCAGGCAGCGTTTCATTGCGGGCCAGTGCCCAGCCCTGCTGACGAATCAGCGCCAGCTCTTTGCACAGCGCATCGATATTCAGCGGTGAATTGATCGACGCGGTTTGCCAGTTATCGCTGAAGCGCGCGCGCACCTCGTCATCGCTCAGCTGCGCTAACAGCACGCGGCCGGTCGACGTGCCGGTAACCGACACCCGTGTACCAGGCGGCGTCACCAGCTGGGTAAAGAAGCGACCGTGGTACATGCGCATCACCAGCACATCGTCACCGTCCAGCACCGAGATATAGCCCATGCAGCCGCTGCTGGCCGCCAGGCGCGCCATCGGCGCCGATGCGCTGTCAATCAGCGGTGTCGAAAGATAATGCCCGGCAACGGACAACAGCACGCGGCCAATCTGAAAACAGCGGCTGTCGGGATCGCGCTCCAGTAAACCTTCGCTTTCCATGGTCGCCAGCAGGCGCGACACGGTACTTTTCGGCAGCCCCAGCGCCTCCACCACCTCGGTAAAGGTCAGGCCGGGATGGCCCTGCGCCACGCCAAAGCGCTGAAACAGCTTAAGCACGGCGGCGGCATTTTCGAGTGTGGTCATGGCGCTGGTTTCACTATATGGAACTGAGTTCCTGTATCGATAACCCGAAAATAAAACGCGACGGTTTATCGGTCAAGCGCAAATTTTGCACCGGACAAAACGCAGGCTATTTAAGGCAGCAGAAAATAAGGGCTAAAGGCAAAATAAAAAGACGTTATCAGGCAGGAGAGCGATTAAACAGAAAAGACGGCAGCTTTTATCGCCGTAATTAGCGCATCAGGGAAAATAAAAAATCTATTTAGCGACCGGACGTAATTACGCTAAAGCGGGCATCCCTGCCCACCGGGATTATTCTTTTTCCACATCTTCATAGCGGTCTTTGGCATCCTGCGCTTCCGCTTCCGATTTATGTTCGCTAATTAAGGTATCCGGACGTGGATGGTCAGCCCGTAATTCATACCAGGTGACGGTATTGCCCGCCTGCCCTTTTTCAACGGCAACAATGCGCGCTTCTCGCGGATAGGGTGGTCTGGTTGGCATCGTTTTCCCTCTTATGTCAGGTTTCCACACAGACAGCGGTGATCCTCTGCCTGCTATTGAGTATAGACAATCGAGGATCGCTGTAAAAAAGAGGGAGAATTCTTAGGCAGTTAGCTGGCGCGGGCGAGAGACAGCGATTGCAGAATATGTTCCACCACCTGCTCCGGTGCCTGCATCGCATTGACTTCATGGTGCGCGGCCTGACGATAGAGCTGCGCGCGTTCGCGCAGGATATCTTCCATCTCTTCCGCGATGGGCCGGCCGGTCAGGGTCGGACGCTGTGCCGCTTCTGGCTGACGCTCCAGCCGATCGGCCAGCACGCCAGAGGGTGCGTTGAGCCAGATGACCTGGCCATGCTCACGCATGAAGTGACGATTGACGTCAGCCAGCACCATGCCGCCGCCGGTGGCGATTACGCTGGCAGGCGCGGTAACCGCCCGCAGCGATTCACTTTCACGCGCGCGAAAGCTGTCCCAGCCTTCCGTCGCCACAATCTCTGCCACGCTGCGCTGTGTGGTGAGCTGCAGGTGGTGGTCGGTGTCACGAAAGGCATAGCCCAGCGCTTGCGACAACGCCTGGCCAATGGTGGTTTTACCGCAACCGCGTGCGCCGATCAGATAGATGGGTAATGACATCCGGGCTCATCCTCCGCCGTAGTCTGCCGCGCGGGCAACGTCATCAGGTCAATAATGCGTCGCATGATACCTGGATTTTATTTTATCAGCCAGCCGCGAAGCACGAATTACGCGTATTTCAGCGATAGCCAGTGCCATTTTCATGATTTTAAAAGGAAAAACGATGCGCATTTCGTGCATCAGGTGATTTGTAAGCGCGGGGCAACATTTGCTTACCAGGCCGCTGATTTACTTTCTGTCACGCAGCCCGCATATACGCTTTATAGTTCAGGCAACGGACGTCCTGTTGGTCGCCTGAAGAACAACACGCTATGCCTAACCGGAGGTTCACCATGCAGAGCCAGGAACAACAACTTATTGAAAGCCTGTTCAGCCGTCTGAAACAGGCAGAAAGCCAGAGCGGCCCGCGTGATGCCGGTGCCGAACAGTTAATCAATCAGCATTTACAGAGCCAGCCCGGTGCGCCCTACTACATGGCGCAGGCGATCCTGATTCAGGAAGCGGCGATGAAAAAGCTCAACGCGCAGGTATCGGAGCTGGAGAGCCGTCTGGCGCAGGCGCAGCAGCAGGCCCCGCAGCAAAGCAGCGGCGGTTTCCTGTCGAGCCTGTTCGGCGGCGGTTCACGCCCGGCGCAGCCGCAACAGCCGGCATGGAACAGCGCACCGCAACAGCCACAATATGCCGCACCGCCTCAGCAGCAGTATGCTGCACCGGCGCGCGGTACCGGTTTCCTGGGTGGCGCACTGCAAACGGCTGTCGGCGTGGCCGGCGGTGTGGTGATGGCGGACATGCTCACCAGCCTGTTCCACCATTCGCAGCCGGAAGAGATCGTCAATATCATCAACGAACCGGCGCTGCCGCAGGTGGATGATAATCTGGACACCTTCAACGGCAATGACAGCAACAATGCCTTCCTGAATGACAATTCAGGCTGGGACAACAACAGCTTTGCCGATAACAATGATTTTAACGATTTCGGCAGCGGCGGTGATTTTGACGATGACGACAGCTTCGTCTGATTAACGCTGACGTAACCATTTATCCAGTTCGTTGGCAAACTGCTGGCGGTCACGTGGGCTTAATGCCGACGGGCCGCCGCTCTGAATGCCGCTGGCGCGCATCGTTTCCATAAAATCGCGCATGGTCAGACGCTGGCGAATGGTATCGCTGCTGTAACGCTCCCCGCGCGGATTTAGCGCTGCCGCCCCTTTCTCCAGCACTTCTGCTGCCAGCGGAATATCGCCGGTAATCACCAGCTCGCCCGGCTGCACGCGTTTCACAATCTCGTTATCGGCCACGTCAAAGCCGGCAGCTACCTGCAGCGTTTTCAGAAACGGCGACGGCGGTACGCGCAGCGGTTGGTTAGCGACGAAGGTCACGGTGACTTTGGTGCGCTCAGCGGCGCGATACAGCACCTCTTTGATGACATTGGGACACGCATCGGCATCCACCCAAATCGACATGTTTAATCCTTATTAACGGGCAATGCCTGCGATCTTGCCGCGCTGACCGCGAATGGCAAATGTTATTTGTGCGCGACTTGTTATTCACCGCCGCTGACGTAAGCTAACCCACTGAGAAAACCGAACCACGTAAAGGATAAAGCGATGCTGGAGAAGAAAATCGGGTTTGTCGGCTGCGGCAATATGGCGAAAGCCATCATCAGCGGCCTGGTGAACAGCGGGCAGATCGCCCCGGCCAATATCTGGGTGCACGATCGAAAACCCGACACCAACCAGGCGATGGCGCAGCAGTATGGCGTGACGGCGGCGGAAAGCGTCGAGAGTCTGGCACGTGAAGTGGACATTCTGTTTGGCGCGGTGAAACCCAACGTGATTCTCAAAGTGCTCAAGGATCTGGCCGGCCAGCTGAAGAAAGATGCGCTGGTGGTGTCGATTGCCGCAGGTGTGACGCTGGATTCGCTGGCGGCGGTGCTCGGTCACGATCGTAAAATCATCCGCGTGATGCCGAATACGCCGTCGCTGGTCAATGAAGGCATGACCTCTATTACGCCGAACGTGCTGGTGGAACCGCAGGAAGTGGACGAGGTGGTGACCATTTTTGAGAGCTTCGGCAAAGCGGCGGTGGTGAACGAGTATCTGATTCATGCCGTGGTGGGTGTCAGCGGCTCGGCACCGGCTTACGTGTTTATGTTTATCGAAGCGATGGCTGATGCCGCCGTGCTGGGCGGCATGCCGCGGGCGCAGGCTTATCAGTTTGCGGCGCAGGCGGTAAAAGGTTCCGCCCAGATGGTGCTGGAGACCGGCAAACATCCTGGCGAACTGAAAGATATGGTGTGCTCACCGGGCGGCACCACCATTGAAGCGGTGAAGGTGCTGGAAGAAAAAGGCTTCCGCGCTGCGGTGATGGGCGCGATGCAGCAGTGCATGGCGAAGTCCGAGGCGCTGAGTAAGCAGTGATGGTGCGGATTTCCCCTCACCCTAACCCTCTCCCGCAGGCGGGAGAGGGGACTGTTGGGTGCGGACTTGAACCTTAACCCTGATACGCTTCAAACAGCGCCAGGCCTTGTTCCAGCGTCATTGGCTGCTGCATCTCATGCACCAGCGCGGCGGTGAGCGTATACATGCCGGCTGAACACACTGCCGCAATCATGCCCTGCTGGCAGTAAAAAGCGATAAAGCGTTTGTCCTGCAGCGATCCCAGCAGGCGATAATCATCCCACTCTTCTGTATGCCCCAGATACTCATAGCGGGTGCCGTAATGCGCAGTCCAGAAGAACGGGACGCGATCGTACATGATGCGTTTGCCCAGCATATTCAGCGCAGCAATGCGCCCCTGCTGATGCGCCACGCGATAGTGCTCAATGCGCTGCACGCCACGCGGCGTGAGATAGCTGGCAATATCTCCCGCGACCCAGATGTTTTCACTGACCCGCAGCTGACTGTCGGCCAGCAGGCTGCCATCCTTCTGTAAGGGCAGGTCGTGAATAAAATGGGTGGCCGGCACAATGCCGGTGGCAAACAGCACCTGGCTGGCTGGCACGGTTTTGCCACCTTTGAGCCGCACGCCACTCACTGCGCCTTCACCGGTCAGCGCTTCCGGTTCACCCTCGACAAACTTCACGCCGTTGCTGCGGTGCAGCTCATAAAAATGACGGCCAATCTCTTCGCCGAACTGGCTGGCAAACGGCAGCGGATGACGCGCCACCACCGTGACATCTATGTCGCGGTTACGCAGCGCACCGGCCACTTCCATACCGATAAAACTGTTGCCGATAATCACCAGCTGCTGCGCCTCATCCACCTGCGAAATCAGCGTGTCGGCCTGGCGCAGTGAACGCAGCAGGTGCACGCCATCCAGATCCTTGCCCGGGATATCAAGCGGCTGCGGCACGCCGCCGGTCGCGATCAGCAACTGGTCAAACTTCACCTGCTGCCCGTCTTTCAGCACCAGCGTCTGCTCCTGCGCTTTCAGCTGCACCACCTCCCCCTGCAGCCACACCACCGGGCCCAGCACATCCTGTTTCAGCAGCTTTGGTACCTCATCGATGGCCATCTTGCCGGAAGGGACAAATTTACTCAGCGTGGTGCGATCGTAAGGTGCGTCGCTTTCACGCTCGATACGCACAATACGGCCGCTAAAGCCTTCATCGCGCAGCGTCCAGATCGCAGCACTGCCCGCCGCGCCAGAGCCGAGAATCACGCACACCGGCGCTTCACCCTGAGCTACCGGCGCACTGGCCGGCGACATCGCCTGCGGATTGATCAGCACCTGCCCCTGTTCAATGCGCACCGGATAGCGTTTGAGATTGGCCAGCGCCAGCGGCTCGCACATTTTGCCATCGCGCAGCTCAAACACCGCCTTATGCCACGGACACACCAGTTTGTCGCCGCACACTGCGCCCTGCTCCAGCGGTGCGCCCGCGTGCGGACATTTTGCCTGCAGCGCCTGCACGCGCTCGCCGTCGCGAATCAGCACCATATCCGTTTCGCCGACGGTCACTTTAGTGGGTTTACGCTGCGCCAGCGCCTTGAGTTCCACGACAGATTGATAGCTCACGGTTCGCCTCCTTCGGGGTTGTTCGTCTGATACGACAATTCCTTACAAAGAGTAAGTGTGGCAAAGCGTGAGGATTTAGCAGGAGAAACAAAGCGAAACGGCGGTTAACTGACTGTTAAACCGCCGTTTTAAGCGGCACGAAAGGATCACAAGAAGACGCTGGGCACGATGATCAGCGCGAAAATCGCCACAATCAGTCCATGTTTGACCCAGTAATACAACCGGCGATTACGTTTCTTCAGGTTCTGACCGGCATCGCGCAGCGCATAAACGTATTTGAAGATGCGGTTGAGAAAGCCGGTACGATCGTTTTCGTCGTTGGGCGATGCCGCTGCTGACATTAGCGTCGAGCCCACCCAGTGGTTGACCGCCTGCGCCCAGCGCCATTTCATTGGCCGCTCGATATCGCAAAACAGGATGATACGCGTCTGCTCGCTTTCATTCTGCGCCCAGTGCACGTAAGTTTCGTCGAAGATCACCGCCTGACCGTCGCGCCAGCTGTGGCGCTGACGATCCACTTCAATAAAGCAGCGATCGTCGTTGGGCGTTTGCAGCCCGAGGTGATAGCGCACCGAACCGGCATAAGGATCGCGGTGTTTGCCCAGATGGCTGCCCGGCGGCAGTTCAGCAAACATGGCCGCTTTAACGCCGGGAATGTTGCTCACCAGTTCGGTGGTTACCGGACAGAGTTCGCGCGCTGACGGATGCGCATCGCTATACCATTTTAAATAGAAACGCTTCCAGCCACGCCTGAAGAAGGTATTAAATCCGGCATCGTTATGCGTCTGCGCCGCTTTAATGTGATCCTGCAGGCGAATGGCTTCATCGCGAATCACCTGCCAGTTATCGGTCAGCTGACGCAGCTCAGGAAAATCCTCAACCGGAAAATAGGGCTGTTTAGCCGGCAGTCGCGACAGCCCGGTCATAAACATATTGATCGGCGCCATAAAAGTGGAGTGATCAAATAACTGACGGGAAAACTTTTGCTTTTCCACGCCGCGTGAGTGGGCGTAAAGCACACTAACAATAAATACACCAATAATGATCGCAGCGACCATACAACAGGTTCCTTATGTTGCACGTAAAGCCGCTCTGGCCACGGTTAAGCGTCAGAGAGACTGGATGAGGAGAAATGGAATTTTATGTAAGGATTTTGTAAAGTTTTGGCAACGCGTGCCGTTTATGACAGAAAAAATACCCCGCGCATTAACCCTGCGAGTGCGGACACAAAAAAGCGGCCCGCAGGCCGCCAGAGGTTTAAGCACTCTTCTTCAGACAGCTGCTCATAAAGGTTTTACGCGCATCGCCGCTGAGTTTTTTCTCTCCTGCTTCGCTATTACAGCTTTTCATTTTCATCTGCTGCGGCGTCATATTGCCCATTTTGCTGTCTTTCTTCAGGCATTCGCTCATAAAGCTTTTACGCGCATCGCCTTTCAGATTTTGCGCGCCTGCATGCTGATTACACAGCGTCATTTTTTCCTGCTGCGCGGTTTTCTCCGCCGCGCCCGCACCGCCAGCCAGCAGCAGGCCTGCTGCCATTATTGCCACAAGACACGATTTCATTGCCGGTTTCTCCGTGTGATTATTGCCTGTTAAGCATGGCACGGAATAAGCAAAGCGGAAAAAAATCTATGCGCGTACGGCGGGATTATTCGCGCGGGTGGTTGAGCAACTTTTCGACGTAATTGCGCAGCATCAGCGCGTCCGGATTTTCCTGCACGGAAGCGGCGGGCGGCATCGCGCGATCAATACCCGCCGCGATGTCGCTAACCTGGGCGGCATCCAGTCTGCGCAGCATGGCGGTGAGCACGATTTCCAGCGCCTCAACCTGGACCACTAATTCTTTAGACTCTTCTTCTTTTTCTGCCAGCTTGAGCAGGAGTTCCGCAATCAGGTTTTTCATGCGATGGACTCAGTCAGAATGGGAAAACAAAAATTAGCATTGGCAGGATTAAAACAACAAGAATTTTTGCCGGGCAAAGGAAAAATAATGGTTAGCCGAAGCGTAAAAAAAGTGGCTGAAATTCAATATATAACGGCGAAACGTTTCACTGACAAAATACGCCGCAGATAAAACGTTTCGCATCGCTGCATTAATTATGCGCTGGCGCTAAATTAACGCGGCCCCTGATACCCATGGCCGGGACCGCCACCGCCAGGACCACCCCAACCTCCTCCGCCGCCGCCCGGCGGGGGAAAAAGACAACCGCTTAACGCGGACACCAGCGCCACAACGGCAGCGAGCTTAACGATACGGATCATATTGACCTCAGGTTGCTGAAATTGCGCTGAGTGTATGAAGCGGCAGTTAACACGACAATACAGAATGCTCCGCAACCCGGCGCTATTCATGCCTCCTCACCACGCTTAACGTTTTAGTGGCAAGAAACCGCTAAAAAAGCCTCACAGACCGCGCAATACACCAGCTTAAGTTACAGCGAACGCTGTGCCGCAAACGTCAGTGCTGCTCGCTGTGCGCGCAGTAACAAAATTGCGCGCTGCGTCTTTACAGCTAACGCCATTTCACGCAATGTGAGCGCAATACAATTAATGAGATCTCACTATGACCTTAGCGGCTGTTTCTCTGAGTGAAGTGCTGGCGCGCCGTGACTGGGAAAACCCGGTTATCACCAGCCTGCATCGCCTGGACGCGCATCCACCGTTTGCCAGCTGGCGCGATGAAGTCAGCGCGCGCGATGGCCATCCCTCACCTGCGCAGCAGCGGCTGAATGGTCAGTGGGCCTTCAGCTATTTTACCGCGCCGGAAGCGGTGCCGCACAACTGGCTGCTACAGGATTTACCGGACGCCGCAACGCTGCCGGTGCCTGCCAACTGGCAGTTGCACGGCTACGACGCGCCCATTTATACCAACGTGCAGTATCCCATTCCGGTCAATCCCCCTTTAGTGCCACGCGAGAACCCCACCGGATGTTACTCGCTCACATTTAAAGTTGATGACGGCTGGTTAAGCCAGGGACAGACGCGCATCATCTTCGATGGTGTCAGCTCGGCCTTTTATTTGTGGTGCAACGGACAGTGGATGGGCTATTCGCAGGATAGCCGCTTACCCGCCGAGTTTGATCTCAGCCACGTGCTGCAGCCGGGAAACAATCGTCTGGCGGTCATGGTGCTGCGCTGGAGCGACGGCAGCTATCTGGAAGATCAGGACATGTGGCGCATGAGCGGTATTTTCCGCGACGTGACGCTGCTGCACAAACCGGACACCCGCCTGAGCGATGTGCAGATCGAAACTGCGCTCAGCCCGGAATATCTGCGCGGCGATTTACGGGTGAGTGTCAAAATCCATGCCGGCGCGCGCCCGCTCAGTCAGTGTCGGGTGCGCGTCACGCTATGGCGCAACGGCGACTGTATTGCGCAGCACGAACAGCCGCCGGGCAGCGTCATCATTGATGAACGTGGCCACTATCCGGAACGCACCCTGCTGGTGTTGCCGGTACTGCAACCGCTGTTGTGGAGCGCCGAAACGCCTCATCTCTACCGCGCGGTCGTTACGCTGCTTGATGATGCCGGCGAGGTGATCGAAGCCGAAGCTTATGATGTGGGTTTCCGACGCGTCAGCATTGAGCACGGCCAGCTGTGCCTCAACGGCAAGCCGCTGCTGATACGCGGCGTTAATCGTCATGAGCACCATCCCGAGCGCGGTCAGGTGGTGGATGAAGCCAGCATGCGTCAGGACATTGAACTGATGAAGCGCCACAACTTTAACGCGGTGCGCTGCGCTCACTATCCTAACCATCCGCTGTGGTATCGGCTGTGCGATGAGTACGGCCTGTACGTGGTTGACGAAGCCAATATCGAAACGCACGGCATGCAGCCGATGAACCGCCTCTCCGACGACCCGCGCTGGTTTGCCGCCTATAGCGAACGCGTAACGCGCATGGTGCAGCGCGATCGTAATCATGCCTGCATTATCATCTGGTCGCTGGGCAATGAGTCCGGCCACGGCAGCACGCACGATGCGCTGTACCGCTGGGTGAAAAGCAGCGATAGCACGCGCCCGGTACAGTATGAGGGCGGCGGTGCCAACACGGCGGCCACCGATATTCTGTGCCCGATGTATGCGCGCGTCGATCAGGACCAGCCCTTCCCGGCGGTGCCGAAGTGGTCACTGAAAAAATGGATCAGCCTGCCGGATGAAGCGCGTCCGCTGATCCTGTGTGAATACGCCCATGCGATGGGAAACAGCTTTGGCGGCTTTGCCAAATACTGGCAGGCATTTCGCCAGTTTCCGCGGCTGCAGGGTGGCTTCGTCTGGGACTGGGTCGATCAAAGCCTGACGCGCTATGACGAACACGGCCAGCCGTGGCAGGCGTACGGCGGCGATTTCGGTGACACGCCCAACGATCGCCAGTTCTGCATGAACGGGCTGGTGTTTGCCGATCGCACGCCGCATCCGGCGCTGTTTGAAGCACAGCGCGCCCAGCAGTTTTTCCGGTTTACGCGCGATCCCGGCGATGCGTATCGCGTGACCGTCACCAGCGAATATTTATTCCGCCGCAGCGACAACGAACGGCTGCGCTGGTGGATTGAGCAGGACGGTGTACCCCTCGCGCGCGGTGAATGGGTGCTGGATCTCGATGCCGAAGGCAGCCACACCTTTACCGTGCCCGCGCCTGAAGCGCTGCAGGGTGAAGCGTGGCTCAACCTCGCGGTGCATCAGATCGCCGCCACGCCCTGGTCTGAGGCGGATCATCGCGTGGCCTGGGATCAGTGGGCGCTGCCGGCCGCACTGCCGGTTACGTTGCCGCCGCTCAGCGCCTGCGCGCCCCAGCTGGAAACCAATCACAATCTGGTGGCGGTGGTGCTGCCCACGCAGCGCTGGCACTTCTGTCGCCGCAGCGGCGCGCTGCTGCAGTGGTGGGTGAACGATCGTGAAACCATGCTGACACCGCTGGAGGAGTGCTTTATTCGCGCACCGATCGATAATGATATCGGCACCAGCGAAGCTGCCAATATCGACCCTAACGCCTGGGTCGAGCGCTGGAAACGCGCGGGCTATGATCGGCTGCAAACAGAGTTGCTGACGATGCAGGTCGACAGCCTGCAGCACGGCGTGCAGATTGAAACCTGGCATCGCGTACTGGGTGAGGGTCAGCACCTGTTTACCAGCCATAAGCGTTATGGCATTAGCGGCGATGGCGAACTGACTATCAGCGTCGATGTACAACAGGCCGCCGGTCTGCCGCCGCCCGCGCGCATCGGCCTGCGCTGCCAGCTGGCTCAGGTCCCGCACCAGGTGAGCTGGCTGGGACTGGGGCCTCATGAAAACTATCCGGATCGCCAGCTGGCGGCGCAGTTTTCACGCTGGCAGCTGCCGCTGGCGGCGCTCAGCACCGGCTACGTCTTTCCGGGTGAGAATGGCTTGCGCTGCGGCACGCGCCAGCTGGATAGCGGCAGCTGGCAGATCAGCGGCGACTTTGCCTTCTCGCTCAGCCGCCACAGCCTTGAGCAGCTGCGCGCCACCTCGCACCGCCATTTGCTGCAGGACGAACCCGGCTGCTGGCTGCATCTCGACGGCTTCCATATGGGCGTCGGCGGCGACGATTCGTGGAGCCCGAGCGTCAGCCCGGAGTTTTTGCTTTCTCAGCGGCGCTGGCACTATGCGCTGACGCTGCGTCAGCCGGTTTAGCGGCGGCCGCCGGGCTAAGGGGTTTCAGCTCGGTTTTTGGCCGGCGATAGAAGCGCTGCAGCAACAGCACATTGAGCAGGACGACGACCGCGGTAGCGAAGAATACCCAGCGGTAACCGGTGGCGGCTGAGACCGCTGCGCCCAGCAGCGGTCCGGCGACGTTACCGAGGTACATGAACGACTGGTTATAACCAAAAATACGGCCGGTGACGTTATCGCGTGAGTGACGCACCAGCAGGGTTTGCACCGCCGGCATCATCGCGCCATCGGCAAAGCCGAGCAGAAAGCGCAGGACGCCCAGCTGCGTGGCGCTGGTGACAAACGACATGGCAATCAGCAGCAGCAGCGAGGCGATCATGGTCGCCAGCAAAATACGCTGGGTACCGATGCGATCGCCGAGTTTGCCGAGACGCGGTGCGGCGATGAGTGCCGACACGCCGGGCAGCGCGGCAATCACACCACTGAGAAACGCGATATTCTGCGCATCCGGCGCCAGCTCACGCACGAACAGCGTCAGGATAGGATTCACCGAGCCGTTACACATCTGAATCACCATGGTGGTGACGAACAGGCAGAACATCAGGCGTGGATTATCGAGGCTGCGCATCACCTCACGCCCGCTCAGTTTGTCCTGCTTGCTCACCGGCGTGTAGCCGGTCTCCTTAATCAGAAACAGCGTCACCAGAAAGCTGACCATCAGCAGCACCGCGGTAACGATAAACACCATGCGCAGGCCCAGCCAGTCGGCCAGCAGACCACCAATCATCGGCCCGAGGATCACGCCGCCAATTTGTCCGGTCGACACGCAGCTCAGCGCCCAGCCGCTGCGCTCACGCGGCACCTGCGCGGCCACCAGCGCCATGGCGTTGGGAATATAACCGGACGTCAGTCCCATCAGCGCGCGCAGCAGCAACAGCTGCCACGCCTGAGTGACAAACGCCTGCAGCAGAATCACCGCGCCCATGCCAAACGAAGCGCGCAGCAGCATCAGCTTGCGCCCTTTGCGATCGGCAAGGCTGCCCCACAGCGGCGCCACGGCGGCAGAAACAATAAAGGTGACACTGAAGGTCAGGCCTGACCAGATACTGAGCGCGTTGCCGCCACGGATACCCAGCTCTTCCACGTAAAGCGGCAGGAAAGGAATGATCTGACTAATGGCCAGGCCGGTAAAAAAGCAGCCAAACCAGACGGATATCAGATTGATCTTCCAGGATTCGATGGAGCGTAGCATGAGCGCAGATGTCAGAAAAAATGAAACGAGGGTTCAGTCTAACAACCTCGTAACATTACCGGACGGCAAAACATGGCATGCGGATGAAAACGCAGTTTTTCGCTGCCGGGCGTGATTCTGCTCACAGCAAATAGGGCAATGCCTCACTTTTGTAGTGTCTTTATGTGCGGTTACCTGGCATAAGACCCGATAAGCGCATCGCGAGAGACGGCAAACGTGAAAAAATATGACGATTCGTTACTGACAATATTCCACACCGCATCTATGTTTAAAAAATCACCAGTTATCACTGGCGAGGCGCTGCCCGTCCTGGACAGTCCGCATGCTTAATTCAGGTTTTCAGTTGCTGCCCGTCGTGGGTGGCAGGCTTCGTTGTCTCTGCGGAGGTCGGCTATGAGAACGCACCATGACAGCGCCAGTCGGGCGATTACCGACTATTTCAACAGCCCCGCCTGGCACGCGCCACACGAGAGCGATTTGCTGGCCGCCATCATGCGCGAGCTGATGGATGATGGCCAGCCCGCCACCAATAAAGCGGTGATTGCCCGCGTGATTACCCGGCTGGAAGTGGAAGGCGATGAACAGCGCCTGCAGAGTTACCGCAACCTGCTGGCGCAGCTGTTAGAAGCAGGGCCGCAAAAATAGCGGCCCCGGAGATTATTTCACCACCCGCAGCTGGTCGGCTTCGCTGACCACTGCTTTACCGCTCTGACGCTGATACAGGCACAGTTCCCGCCCCAGCTGATTTTTCATGTGCTTTTGCGGATAGCGGCCTTCGAGCAACAGCGCATCGTAGCCAACGCTGTCGTCGTACATGATCGGCTTGCCCACCACTTTCACCGCTTTCAGACCGCTGGCCTGCACACATGCCTGCTGCAGGTTTTTATCGTGTTGCTGCCATGCCGCCTCGCTTGAGGCCTGCGCCAGCGGGCTGAGCAGCAGCGTCAAACACAGCGTTCGGGTCAGGTATTTCATCGTCACTCCTGTAAGGTCAGTCTGTTATTGCTGCCTGTACGCCAGGCGCCGCAAAACCGCGATTCATCGCGCGCTATGGCGGAGGCAATATGGCGCAGCAGGCAGGTTATAGCGAAAAAAATTCCCGCCGTAGCGGGAAGAAACAAGACGAGCATTGCATATTCGAGAGTGACGAGGAAATCTCCGTAATGCGCAGCTATCCTCGCCCGCCGCCGTGACAGCCCGATGACAATGCCGTGTCCGTTTGGTGTTACCCGCAGTAAACCCGGGAAATTTTCCCGTTCTGATCGCCGAGGAAATTCAGGCGGCGCAGATTGAAGTCCATGGTGGCGGCGCCGTTCCACGGAATCGCGCGCACCGGTACGGCAAAGCGCTGGGTATCAAGCGCGCTCAGCGGCTGACCGAGGTAGTTCTGATACTGCGAGGCACCGCACTGGTCGGTTTCCGGATCGTGGCTGACGGCGTTACTGCTGTCAGTTTTACTGGCTGACTGACAGGCCGTTAAGGCGAGCATCGCCGTCAGCAGCAGCGCTTTTCCATAATGGTTCACAATTTTCTCCTCCTGGATAATGAACAAGCGGGTTCCTGAGAGTAACAAAGCGTGCCGCCGATGCGAAAATTTTTCCAGCAGACTGGTCGCATTGCGTGACAAAAGGCGCGATTTTCTGCTCACATTTTCGGATTAATCGCACGCTGTGTCTAAAAATCACCCGCGCAGACGCTACAATTATCTAAGACTTTTCTGAGGAGATAATGATGGAACTGGCTATTTTTATCGGCTTCGCCATCGTGATGACCTTCGTGGCCGTCCGGGTGCGTTAAGCCTCGTTAATTTTCTCTCTGCCGTTGCGCACCAAACGGTGCCAGCGGCATCCTCCGCGCCAGATAAGTGATTCGATTCCCTCTCCGCCTGCTGCTCGCCAGATGAAAGCGTAAGCTACCATGCCGCGCATCGCCTGCGATGAGGCGGTCGGTTAGCGGCGCGATTGTGGCGTATCTGAACCGGCGAAAATCTCCGCAAACGCACCTCGACAGCACCGATCGCCGTTGCTACTATGCGTCTTCCTCTGCCCGCTGAGTCGCCTATGGACACCCAATCCGACAAAGTTACGTTGACCCTGTTTTACGTGGGTAGCTTTGTGGTTTATTACCTCGTGACCATGCTGATTACGCTGTTTCCCAATTACGGGACGCTGCGCAATAACGGCTTGCTGGTGCCGGTGCTGTGCCTGTTTGAATTTGCCGTGATCTATCCCCTGTACCGTTTCTACTGCCAGCGCCGCAGCGACATTCCTCTGGGCTTTCTGCGCCCCGGCCAGGCACTGCTGTTTATCGGCGCGCTGTTTGTGCTGATGGTGGCGCAAACGCAGTTCCTGCAGCCGGAAGGCTGGCTGATTGAACAGAGCCAGCAGGGACGCAGTTCAATGCTGATTCTGCTGCTCACCGCCGTGCTGCTGGCGCCGGTGTTTGAAGAGGTGCTGTTCCGCGGCTTTCTGCTGCAGGCGTTTTTGCTGTGGGCGCCCAAAAGCCGTTTTGCCTGCATGTTGCTCACATCGCTGCTGTTCGCCGCGTTGCACACGCAGTACGTGCACTGGGAAACCATCGTTGCGCTGACGCTGTTCTCGCTGCTGCTGTGCTACGCGCGTCTGCGCAGCAACAGCCTGGCGTTGCCGATTTTTCTGCATACGCTGAATAACCTGATCGCCATCCTGCCCGCCTGGTTCTACGCCTGATCCCCCTCACTGTTTGCTAACGATGCCATTAATTTCCCTGCATTTTCAGGTACTATCGCTTTTTAGCCTGCAGGAATGATGGTCGAAGCGCTGATGATTACTATGCTGGATGTGGCCCGCAAAGCGGGCGTTTCTAAAGCCACCGTGTCGCGCGTGCTGGCGGGCAACCGCTATGTCAGCAAATCCACGCAGCAGAAAGTGTTTCAGGCGATTGAGGAAACCGGCTACCGCCCGAATCTGCTGGCGCGCAGTCTGGCGACGCAAAAATCGCAGAATATCGGCCTGATCGTCACCCATTCGCTGTTTAACGGCCCCTATTTCAGCGAGCTGCTGTACCAGACGGCCACGCTGACCAATAACTATGGCCGCCAGCTGATCCTCGCCGATGGCAAAACCAGCGCTGATGATGAGCGCGCGGCAATTGAGTTTCTGCTCGATCTGCGCTGCGACGCCATCATTATCTACCCGCGTTTTCTCGACACCGCCGCGCTGGAAGCGATCATCGACCAGCACGATATCCCGATCATGGTGGTTAACCGCCGTCTGACGCAGCACGCGGCGAACTGCGTCTGGGCTTCGCACCAGCAAAATACCCGTGATGCGGTGAACTACCTGATTGCGCGCGGTCACCATGACATCGCGTTTATCACCGGACTGGCGGGATCGCCCACCGCCGCCGCGCGTCTGGCTGGCTATCAGCAGGCGCTGGCCGATCATCAGTTGCCGTATGAAGCGGCGCGCGTACTGCCGGGCGCGTGGACGCCGGAGAGTGGTCAGGCGGCGGCACGCCAGCTGCTGAGTGCCGGCGTACCCTTCAGTGCGCTGATGGCCAGCAATGACGATATGGCGATTGGTGCCGCGCTGGCGCTGAATGCGGCGGGCAAACGGCTGCCGCAGGATGTATCGCTGATGGGCTTTGATGATATTCGCATGGCCGAATTTTTCCTGCCGCCGCTCACGACGGTTCACGTGCCGGTGGCGGAGATGATTCAGCACACGCTGGCGCAGCTGGTGGCGATGCTGGAGGGCGAAGCGATTGCGCCCCTGCCGCCGTTCAGCGGACGGCTGATTGAGCGCGCCTCCGTGGCAGATGGACCATTTCGCCGTTCATAACGCCTGATCGCCGTCATCCTGCGTGACCAGCCACTGCTCCAGCTGCTGTAGCGTAGCAGCCTTAACACTCTCCTGCGGGCGCACCAGGTAATAGGTGTGCCGGCCACAGTCCAGCTGGTAATCCTCCATGGCGATCAGCGTGCCCGCCTTCAGCTCCGCTTCCACCAGCACGCGCTGCGCCAGCGCAATCCCCTGCCCTTCAATGGCGGCCTGATAGGCCAGCGCCGAACTTTCCATCTGCCGCCGGTGCGGCAGCGCGTCCATTTCCACGCCAAATGCTTCGCACCAGCGCTGCCAGTCATCAGGACGTCCGCGCACCAGCAGCAGGGTATGCTGCGCCAGCCCGGCCAGATGCATGCTGGCGCGCCGGTCAGCCGTCGGACGGCACACCGGCACCAGCACGTTTTTCACCAGCGGCGTGGCGTGCTGCTGCGGCCACGTACCGTCACCAAGCCGAATCGCCGCGTCGCAATCCACCGTATCGTCCCATTCCGACGCGGTCGTCAGGCGCACGTCAATCGCCGGATGCGCCAGCTGAAACTGTGCCAGCCGCGGAATCAGCCAGCGGGTGGCGAACGTGGTGAAGGAGTGCAGCCGGATGACCGTGCGGCCGGCATTGCGCTGCAGCGTGGCGCTCGCCTGGCGAATACCGTCGAGGTGCTGGCTGATTTGCAGAAAATAGGCATTGCCGGGCAGCGTCAGTACCAGCCCGCGCCCCTGACGCTGAAACAGCGCCGTGCCAAAGTACTCTTCCAGCAGACGAATCTGACGACTCACCGCGCCTGGCGTCACCGACAGGCCATCAGCCGCTGCCCGCACGCTGCCACTACGGGCGACATATTCAAACGCCAGCAAGGCATTCAGGGGTGGCAAATCACGCATCAGTTAACCGTTCAGTTTTTCTCAATGATGGAGCAATTTTAATCGATTGTGGCGAAAAGGCCAGACGCGCATCATTTCTGCACAGCGGCAGCCAGCCCGATAACGCTGACTGCCAGGTTGTCACATTGATTCTGACACTGGAGCACACTGGAATGATTAAAGTCACCAATCCTGCCGACGGCAGCCTCGTCGGCGAAGCACCGTTCATGCGCCACGACGAGGTCGCGGCCGCTATCGATCGCACCTGTGCCGCGTTTCCGGCATGGGCGGCAAAAAGCGCGAAACAGCGCAGCGACCTGCTGCGTGGCTGGTACGATCTGGTACGCGCCGATAAGCACCTGTTTGCTGAACTGATGGTCAGGGAGAACGGCAAATGCCTGAGCGAAGCGCTGGGCGAAATCGAGTACGGTCTCGGCTTTATTGAGTGGTATGCGGAAGAGGCCAAACGCGTCAACGGTGATACCCTGCCGTCGCACGATGCTAACGCCTCCGTGCTGGTGGTAAAAGAGCCGGTCGGCCCGACCGCGGCCATCACACCGTGGAACTTCCCGTTTATGATGATCACCCGCAAAATTGCTACCGCGCTGGCCGCAGGCTGCACCATGATCATCAAACCGGCAGAAGAGACGCCGCTTACCGCGTATAAACTGCTGGAGTATGCCCGTCAGGCCGGTATTCCCGCTGGCGTGTTTGAGATGGTAACCGGCGATCCGCAAGCCATCGGCGAAGCTTTTACCAGCGATACGCGCATCCACAAAATCTCCTTCACCGGGTCTACCCGCGTCGGCAAGCTGCTGGCGCAGCAGTGCGGGGCCACGCTGAAAAAGATGACTATGGAGCTGGGCGGCAACGCGCCCTTTATCGTGTTCGCCGACAGCCCACTGGAAGAGAGCGTGGCCGGGCTGGTCAGCGCCAAACTGCGTAACTCCGGCCAGGTGTGTATTTCGCCTAACCGCATCTTTGTGCATGACGCGATTTACGATGCCTTTGTGCAGCAACTGGTGAAAACAGTCAGTGAGATCCGCGTCGATCAGGGTATGCAGCAGGAATTTGTGGTTGGCCCGCTGATTAACCGCATGGCGCTCGATAAAGTCACCGCGCTGGTGGATGATGCGGTAGCACAGGGGGCGACGCTGCGCCTCGGCGGCAAGCCACACGCGAAGGGCGGGCTGTTCTATGAGCCGACCATCCTGTGCGATCTGGACGCCTCGTTTGCCGTGCACAACACCGAGATTTTCGGACCGGTATTTGCCCTGTACCGTTTCAGTGATGAAGAGCAGGTGATTCGCTGCGCTAACGACACCGAATACGGTCTGGTGGCCTATGCGTGGACGCGGGACGTTGGCCGCGCTTTCCGCCTGTCGAAAAAACTGGAAGCCGGCATGGTGATCCTCAATTCCGGCTCAGTCGGTACGGCGTCAGTGCCGTTTGGCGGTATCAAGCACTCCGGCTACGGCCGCGAGGGCGGCCATTACGGTATTGAGGAGTATGTGCAGGTAAAATATGTGCTGATGGCGGGACAACACCGCTAATCACGCTGCTGGCGCGGCGGCGACCCAGCCGGGATGCCGCCGTGCCGCGCGTTAGTATTCCACCTCCGCATCAGGCTGTGCGCCGTTATTGCGGATCAACTGCTGATACCAGAAAAAGCTCTTCTTGCGATAGCGCGCCAGATCGCGCAGATCGTGTTCATCGCGGTTAACATAGATAAAGCCGTAACGTTTGCTGATGCCCTGATGAGTGCTGACCAGATCGATGGCCGACCACGGACAGTAGCCAAACAGCTCGACGCCATCGGCAATTGCCAGCCGCAGCTGAGTGATATGCTCGCGCAGATAGGCAATGCGATAGTCGTCATACACTTTGTTGCCCGCCTCCAGCGTGTCGAACGCACCCAGACCGTTTTCTGTCACAATCAGCGGCAGGCGATAGCGTGCGTAGATCTCGCGCGCGGTAATGCGGAAACCGACCGGATCGATATACCAGCCAAACTGATTCTGCTGCAGATGCGGATTGTTGCAGCCGACGTACACCGATTTGTCGATGCCGGCCATCTGCTGGTCGGCCTGCTGCTTGCTGTTCAGCTCACCGCGCGCGACCTCAGGCATGTCAGCACTGACGGTGGCCGATGCATAATAGTTGAAGGCGATAAAGTCCGGCTGACCGGCGGCGATGGTCGCCATATCCTCCGCCTCAATGTGCGGCAGCCAGCCGCGCTGCTGCAGAAACGCCCACACCACGTTGTTGTAATGGCCGTGTACCGCCAGGTCGAGGTAGAGCCAGTTGCGGATCGCTGAAAAGTTATCAGCGGCCAGCACATCTTCCGGTCTGGCGCTGGCGGCATAGATACAGGAGATGTTCGGTGCCGGGCCAATTTTGGCCTGCGGCAAGCGCTGGTGACAGGCAATCATCGCTTTGGCCTGCGCCAGCATCATATGGTGGTTCTGCTGATACAGCGTCTTCTGCGCATCCACCGTGCCGGCCGGCAGCGTGCCAATCACCTCGCCTTTGAGGATCATCATGTTTTGTTCATTGATGGTCAGCCAGTATTTCACCCGGTCGCCATAGTGCTCGAAACAGGTGATGGCGAAGCGCTCAAAGGCGGCCACGGTGCGCCGGTTTGACCAGCCGCCATCCTGCTGCAGCGCCCACGGCAGGTCGAAGTGATAGAGCGTGACCAGCGGCTCAATGCCGTGGCGGCAAATTTCATCAATCAGCTGCTGATAAAACGCAATGCCCGCCGGATTCAGCTCGCCGTCACCCTGCGGATAGATGCGGCTCCAGGCGATGGAGAATCGATAGGTTTTCAGGCCCAGCTCCGCCAGCAGCGCGATATCTTCCCGGAAGCGATGATAGTGATCGCTGGTGACGGTGAAATCCGTCATCCCCTCAGGAAAATGGCCTTTATCGATCACCGACGGCCCTTTGCCGTCTACGTTCCAGGCGCCCTCAACCTGATACGCCGAGGTTGAAGCGCCCCACAGAAAGCCGTGCGGAAACGCACCGGGGTTAGGATGTTGCATACTGCCTCCTTGTTAGTCTGCAGCCAGCTCGCGCCGCAGCTGGATGATCTCTTCCGCCAGTTCACGGCACAGCATGGCGTTCATCAGGTGATCCTGCGCATGCACCATGATCAGATTGACCGGAATTTTGCCGCAGCCTTCGTCAGCACCGATCAATTCGGTCTGGATACGGTGCGCGGCTCTGGCCGCCTCGCTGGCTTCGCTCAGCAACGCATCGGCGCGTGGCCACTCTTTGCGCCGCGCCGCGCGCAGCGCTTCCATCGAGCAGGAGCGCGCTTCTCCCGCCTGAATAATCAGTTCCATGACCGTGCTCTCATCAATTTCCATCATGCCTCCTTAACCGGTTGCGCTGCGGCGGCCTGCTCAAGCTCCTGCTGCAGCAGTTGCCGCTCATAAATTTTGAAAAACGGGTAGTAAATCAGCGTGGCGATGGTTACCAGCACGGCAATCAGCACGATGACGCGCCAGTCCCAGCCGGTCGACCAGGCCGCCCCGATCGGTGCCGGCGTGGTCCAGGGGGCCAGCGACACCACGTGGTTAATCAGGTGGGTTTTGGTGGCTGTCCAGGCGAGCGTGGCGTTGACTAACGGCGCGCAGATAAACGGAATGAACAGAATCGGATTCATCACCACCGGCGAACCGAAGATGACCGGCTCGTTGATGTTGAACATGCTGGGCACAATGCTCAGCTTGCCAATCGAGCGCAGATGCGCCGAGCGGCTGCGCAGGTAGAGCAGCACCAGTCCCATGGTGGAACCGGAGCCGCCAATAACGATGAAAAACTGCCAGAACGGCTCGATAAACACGTGCGTGATCGGCTCACCGGCGTTGAGCGCCTGCTGGTTGAGGCCAAGGTTAGTCAGCCAGAACGCCTGCAGAATGCCGCCGACAATCACCGCACCGTGAATGCCAGCGAACCACAGCATGTGGCACAGCAGCACCGCCACCAGCACCGCCGGTAACGAATCCGAGGCGGAGATAATCGGTGCGAACAGCGCCATGATCGCCTGCGGCAGCAGCAGGCCAAACTGCGCCTGCACCCACAGGCTGAGCGGAAACAGCGTGATGAAGATGGCGATGATCGGGATCAGCAGATCGAACGACTGACGAATTTTGGGCGGCACCTGCTCCGGCAGCTTAAAGCCGATGTTGTGCTTTTGCAGGAAGTGCATCAGCTCAGTGGCGAACAGCGCCACCAGAATCGCGGTGAAAATGCCCTCGCCGCCGAGTGAGCCAACCGGCAGCGTGCCGTTGCTCTGTGGCGCGGCCACCACCAGAAACGCCATCAGCGCCAGGCTGGCCGCCATAAAGCCGTTCATTTTGTAGCTGTTCGCCAGGTTATAGGCGATGGCGCTGGCGATATATAGCGCCATGATGCCCATGGTCATGTTATATGGCATCATGATTTGCGCTTCATGCGCGCGCACCATACCGAGCCACCACTGGGCAAACGCCCATGAGCTGTCAGCTGAGAACGGCGGATGGGCAAACAGCAGCATAAACGAGCCCACAATCAGAAACGGCATCGAGGCAATAAATCCATCGCGGATGGCAATCACATGGCGCTGGCTGGAGAGGCGTCCGGCCAGCGGGCTGATGCGGTTTTCAATCACACCAAATAACGATTCGCTTATGCTGCTCATCGGCGAGCTCCTTGCATCAGGCAACAACAGAATAAGCCTGTGCATTGGCGCACAGGCGTAAACAATTATTTTATTTTCGCAACAATCGTCAGGCGTGAATCAGCTTTAGCGAATCATCTAATATTTTCGCGCCATTCATCATGCCGTAATCCATGCTATTAATCACAGTGATAGGCTTATTTAGCTGCTGCGCCAGCGGCTGGAAGTCCGCCAGTTTGTATTTAATCTGCGGCCCGAGCAGGCAACAGTCAAAGTTCGCGATCTGATCGTTAAACTCTTCAATGCCAACGGCTTTTATCTCAACCTCGACGCCCTTCTCTTTGGCGGCCTTCTCCATTTTCTGCACCACCATGCTGGTGGACATCCCGGCGGCGCAGCAGAGTAAAATCTTTGGCATCATTCAATCCTCAGTGTGGGGTTTAATTAACGAATACCCGCGCTAAAGATTTTCTGCAACCGGTTTCAGATTTGCGTTACGGATCTGTGAGAAATATCAAAAAGCGCGCTGCAAATTTAATCGGGATGCAATAATAAACGGAAGAGATTATGTGAAAGTCGGGGAACAGTGGCGCGGCCAGACACAGCGCGCCACCGGGGCAGAACGTCAGGAGATGGCGGAATCTTTTTGCTTGTCGGCTTCGAAGTGTGCCTTGAACTGTTCGTAGATGGAGATCATATTGGAGGCATCGCCGTGCAGCGGGCTCAGTTTACCGGCGCGCACCAGTTCGATGACCAGTTGCAGGGCGGCCTGTTTTGGGCTGCTGGCCGGATGGGCAATTTCATGAGACATCAGATATCACTCCTTATTGTTGTCAGTGCCGCACAGTTTAGCCCAGATTGTGCTGCTAATGGGCGCGGCGCTGGTTATCATCATCCTGTTCGGACAAAAAAGCCGCTCAGGCTGTTCATTGACGCCTGAGGCGTTTAGCTATACTGGATCAAAAAAAGGAACACACAGCCACGCATTCCGTACCACGGGAATGGTGCAGAAGGAGGCGGTTATGTTGATTGGTTTTGTCTTGTTAGTGAGCGCCTGCGGCCACGATGCCTGTGATGCCCTGCCGGTGTCGGAGCGGATTTACCCCACGAAAGTGGCCTGCGAACAGATGGCCGATCGCATCCATAAAGTCCGGCCGAACGTGGTGCTGCTTTGTGGGGAAGTGCACCGTTAATTCGGTGCCAGTGCGTCATCAATTGCATAAAAAACAGCCAGACGGCATTGCAACCTGGGCCCGCAGCGTTCAAAATATAAGCTGCTTTACA
The DNA here is from genome assembly GCF_030024295.1 of Pantoea sp. Pa-EAmG. NCBI lineage: Bacteria > Pseudomonadati > Pseudomonadota > Gammaproteobacteria > Enterobacterales > Erwiniaceae > Pantoea > Pantoea sp. Pa-EAmG. The sequence continues at coordinate 15,640 of NZ_JASEWO010000005.1, read as the reverse complement.
CTATTACAGTTGTGAATCCCATGAAAAAAACTCGCCCCCGTCGTCCCAACGGACGCTGGGTTTATTACATTTTGTATGACGGCATTCTCTGGCCCTGTCCGGTGCGCTGGGAGTGGGAGAGCGGCTTCGGCGGCTGGCTGCCGTTTTACTATTCGCCCACCTTTGAATTTGTCGCGGGCGATCCGCGCAAGGCCTACCGCATTGCGCGCAGCAGCGTGCGCAATCTGCGCCAGCATGAGCATGACGGCGAATATGCCTGAGGCGTCAGAACTGCCACGGCAGCCACGAGGCTGTCAGCAGGTAGTGCACCAGTTCCAGCACCAGAATAATCATCACCAGCACCCCGAGCTTGTGGCGGCATACCCAATCCTTTAGCCCCATATCATCGCCGCCCAGCGAATCAGCATCAGCGCGCCGCAGATGCACAGCAACACCACAATCATCTTCCAGTGTTTTGTCGCAGCCAGTTTTTTTGCCACGTCTCCTCCAGACAGCAGAAAGCAACGATGCGCCCGCAGGCGCATCGCATAGTCTACCGCTGGTCACCCGTGAGGGCGATTAATTATTCAGCGTATAGTCGAGGGTGATTTCGGCATTCAGCACCTGAGACACCGGGCAGCCGGCTTTGGCTTTCTGAATGATTTCATCAAATTTGGCATTATCGATGCCCGGCAGCGCAATGGTGCTGTTGAGGGCAATTTTGGTGATGGCGAAGCCGTCGCCCTTTTTGTCCAGTGAAACATCGGCGGTGGTGTCGATGCTTTTCGGTGGATGACCGGCCTGGCCCAGCATCAGCGACAGCGCCATGGAGAAGCAGGCGGCGTGTGCCGCGCCAATCAGCTCTTCCGGATTGGTGCCCTTCTCGCCTTCAAAACGGGTGTTAAAACCGTATGGCTGGTTGCTGAGCACGCCGCTTTCAGTGCTAACCGTGCCTTTGCCTTTGATGTCGCCTTCCCAATGGGCCGATCCTTTCTTATGAATGGTCATGTCATTCCTCCTGTTAGTCAGACAGCTATTCAGTATAGACAAGAGCCGGCGCTTTGCCTGGCTTAGCGCACCGCGTGCGGGCGCGCCGGGCTGAGCCCGGCTTCGCTCAGCAGCGCATTCGCCTGCACCAGCGAATCCTGCGTGATGTCCGCAATGGTTTTCGCGCCGGTCAGCGTCATCGCCACCCTCATCTCTTTCTCAACCAGGCTCAGCAGATTCTCCACGCCGCGCTGGCCGTGCGTCGCCAGCGCATAGATAAACGCGCGTCCCAGCAGCACGCTGTCAGCCCCCAGCGCAATCATGCGCACCACATCCAGCCCGTTACGAATGCCGCTGTCGGCCAGAATGGTGATGTCGCCCTTTACCGCGTCGGCGATGGCCGGCAGCGCGCGCGCCGACGACAGCACGCCATCCAGCTGACGTCCGCCGTGGTTGGAGACCACGATGCCATCGGCGCCAAAACGCACCGCATCGCGCGCATCTTCCGGGTCGAGAATGCCTTTGATCACCATCGGCCCTTCCCAGAATTCGCGAATCCACTCCAGATCCTGCCACGAGATCGACGGGTCGAAATTTTTCGCCAGCCAGCCGATATAATCTTCCAGCCCGGTAGGGTTACCGAGGTACGTGGAGATATTGCCGAGATCGTGCGGACGCCCGTGCAGCCCGACATCCCACGCCCACTGCGGATGGGTGACCGCCTGCCAGTAACGGCGCAGCGCGGCATGCGGGCCGCTCATGCCGGAGTGCGCATCGCGGTAGCGCGCGCCCGGCGTCGGCATATCGACGGTAAACACCAGCGTCGAACAGCCTGCCGCTTTGGCCCGCTCCAGCGCGTTGCGCATAAAGCCGCGATCGCGCAGCACATACAACTGAAACCACATCGGACGGTTAATCGCCGGTGCCACCTCTTCTATCGGGCACAGCGACACGGTCGACAGGGTAAACGGAATGCCGCGATTCGCTGCCGCACGCGCCGCCTGCACTTCACCGCGTCGCGCGTACATGCCGCACAGGCCGACCGGCGCCAGCGCCACCGGCATCGACAGCGTTTCATTGAACAGCCGCGTTTCCAGGCTCAGCTCAGCCATGTTTTTCAGCACGCGCTGACGCAGCGCCACGTCAGAGAGATCGGCCACGTTGCGCTTCAGGGTATGTTCTGCGTAGGCCCCGCCGTCCAGATAGTGAAACAGGAATGGCGGCAGGATACGTTGCGCCGCGGCGCGATAGTCACTGGCAGCAGAAATAATCATCAGTTGTCTTCCTTACGGGTAGCCTGCGTGGCGCCCGGTAACCGCGTGATGCGGGCCTGGCGCGCTTCGTCTTCATGCAGCGTTTTCATGGTGGTGTGAACAAAGCCGAGGTGATCCATCGCCGCCTGGCGCGCCGCGTCGGCGTCGCCCGCCATCACCGCATCGAACATCGCCTGATGCTGGGCGTTGAGCTGGTTGAAAATCACCGGCTGGGTGTACATACGCTGGCGGCTGTGCAGCACGGAGGATTGCAGCAGATCGAAAAATCCGCGCATGGTCTGCAGCAGCACCAGATTATGCGAGGCTTCGGCAATGGCGAGGTGGAAGCGCAGATCCGCCTGCGCGGCCAGTTCGGGATCGTCGCAGTCGTTCATTTGTATCAGCGCGTCAAAGGCATAGCGCAGCCGCTCTTTATCCGCCTCGGTGGCGCGCTGCGCGGCGTGCCAGGCGGTGCTGGCCTCAATCGCGTGGCGCGCCTCAAGAATATCCCAGCGGTAGTCAGGATCGGCGGCCAGCAGCTGGCGAATCGGCTCGACGATGCGCTGTTCTGACCACGGCTCCTGCGGCTCGCACAGCCAGGTGCCACCGCCGCGTTTACTGATCAGCACGCCACTGCTGATCAGCTGCTGGATGGCCTCACGCACCGACGAGCGCGACGCACCGAAGCTGGCGGCCAGCGCACGCTCCGAAGGTAAACGCATGCCGGGTTTCAGCTGATGCTCTTCAATCCAGGCGCTAAGACGCGCGCGCAGCGTATCCGCCAGCCGCGGTGTGGGTTCAGTCATGGAATCATCCAGGTAAAGACATACGCCTGCAGCGTGGTGATCACGCCGACCATACAGGTAAAAATCAGGCTGTGTTTAACGGTAAACCGGAACAGATCGGACTCGCGCCCCACCAGCCCCACGGCGGCGCAGGCGATGGCGATCGACTGCGGCGAAATCATTTTACCGGTGACGCCACCGGTGGTATTGGCGGCCACCAGCAGCACATCCGACACACCAATCTGCTGCGCGGTGGTCGCCTGCAGCGCGGCGAACAGCGCGTTAGAAGAGGTATCGGAGCCGGTCAGAAAGACGCCCAGCCAGCCGAGGAACGGCGAGAAGAAGGTGAAGGCCTGGCCGGTGTGCGCCAGCGCCAGGGCCAGCGTGGCCGACAGCCCGGAGTAGTTTGAGATGAACGCAAAGGCCAGCACCATGCCGATGGAATAGATCGGCAGCGCCAGTTCCTTCAGGGTTTCGCCAAAGGTGCGCAGCGTCGCCGCCGGCTTCATACGCAGGAAAATCACCGAAATCACCGCCGCCAGCAAAATCGCAGTGCCGGTAGCGGAAACCACGTCAAATTTGAACAGCGCCGCATACGGCGTTGCTGCGCTCACCACCGGCGGCATGCGTGCCACCAGCTCGTGCAGCAGCGGCACCGGTACGCTAAATACCCACTCATACAGCGCGCCGCCTTTGGCGAACAGCGCTTTAAACGGCGGAATACTCCACAGCGTAACGGTCGCGGTCAGGAACAGGAACGGCATCCAGGCACGCACAATCTGCCCCAGCGTGTAGCGTTGTGTCTCTGAGGGCGCAGCCTCTGGCGCGGGCTCTTTAAAGCGGAAGATGCGCACCGGCTGCCAGCGGCGCAGAAACAGCGTCAGGCAGATCAGCGAAGCCAGCGACGAAATGATATCCGGCAGCTCCGGGCCAAGGAAGTTAGAGCTGAGGTACTGGGCGATGGCAAACGAGCCGCCGGCCACCATCACCGCCGGCCAGGTCTCTTTGATGCCGCGCCAGCCATCCATGATCGCCATGATCCAGAACAGCACGATGAGGGTGAGAAACGGCAGCTGGCGTCCCGCCATCTGGCCAATCTGGAAGCTGTCCAGCCCGGTGACCTGACCGGCGACGATGATCGGAATTCCCATCGCGCCGAATGCCACCGGCGCGGTGTTGACGATCAGGCACAGGCCGGCGGCATAGAGCGGATTAAAGCCCAGCCCGACCAGCAGTGCGGCGGTGATCGCCACCGGTGCCCCAAAGCCTGCCGCGCCCTCTAAAAACGCGCCAAACGAAAAGCCGACGATCAGCATCTGCAAACGCTGATCTGGCGTGATGGAGAGAATCGAGGCGCGAATGATATCGAACTGGCCGGTTTTCACCGAGATCTTGTAGACAAACACCGCCGCCACGATGATCCAGGCAATCGGCCATAGACCGTATAAAAAACCATACGCCACCGACGCCAGCGCCTGGGGCACAGGCATGCCGTACAGCAACAGCGCCACCAGCAGCGCCAGCACCACGGTGATCGTACCGGCCTGATAGCCCTTCAGCTTGAGCTTAATCAGCGCGAAGAAGAAAAAAACAATCGGGATCACCGCCACCAGGCTGGATAGCCACAAATTGTTGAGCGGATCGTAGTCTTGTTGCCACACCTGCATGCCGTTTCTCCAGAGGTCACCAGAGGGATGCGGCGCATCGGCAAAAGCAGGCGTGCGCCGCAGATTGTTGCCCGGTTCCGCACCACAATTGGTAGGACCAAATTGCGGCTGACGGGCTTTCTGGCTCCAGATAGTTAATGCATTGTTAACCCAAAGCAACGCGGCAGGCGTGATTTTTCGTGTTATGTGACCATGTGGCTACATTTTTATAACATTGGTAGGACCAATCAGCGCGCAGCCGCACCAAAGGCGCGCGCATAGCTGCGCGGATGAAAACGCAGATTGAGTCCGATCAGCCCCAGCGTCACGACGCCCTGCATCAGCCATACGCTGGCAAAGCTGTGGGTGAGCACCTGCAACTGACCGGCAATAAACGGCATGCAGCCAGCGATGATGAATCCTGCGCCCTGCATGAAGGCCACCAGCCGCGCGCCTGCCTGCGGCTGCGGCAGATGATCGAGCGCCAGCACCATCGCCAGCGGGAACGCGGCACCGAGACCGAAGCCGGCGATGGCGGCCCACAGCCACGGCGCCAGCAGTGGCGCAAAAAGAAACCCGCTCATCCCGGCCAGCTGGCACAGCAGACTGACAATCAGCTGCGGACGGCGATCGGCACCGCGCGCCAGCAGCGGCATCAGCAGCGCGCCGGCAACCTGGCTCAGAATCATCACGCCCAGCAGCGAGCCGCCGGCCTGCGCCGACCAGCCCAGCCGGTGATACGCATCCGGCAGCCAGGCCACGCAGGTGGCATAGCCGCCATTGACCAGGCCAAAGCTCAGCGCCAGCGACCAGGCGCGCGGCTTACGCCACAGCGGCGGCAGCGTTACCTGCGCGGCATCCGGCGCGACAGGCACGCGCACCAGTAGCCACAGCAGGATAGCCAGCAGCACCGGCAGCGCCCAGCCGCTGAGCGCCAGCGGTACGCCAAGCTGCGCGCTGAGCCATGGCGACAGCGTCGCGCCCAGTCCGCCGCCGCCCATCAGCGCGCCCGCCCACAGCCCGGTGACCGCCGCGCTGCGCCGGCTAAAACGCTGACGAATCAGTCCCGGCATCGCCATCTGCACCACGCCGACGCCGATGCCAGCAAACAGCGCGCTGAGCACCAGCCCGCTGCCGCTGTCGATTACGCCGCGCGCCGCCAGCGCCAGCAGCAGCAGCGTCAGCCCGGCCAGCAGTAAGGGCTTTAAGGCCACGCGCTGCATCAGCGTGGCGCTGAACAGCGCCACCGCGCCCATCATTACCATCGGCACCGCCGGCAGCAGCGAGGCGGCCAGCCCTGACAGATGCAGGCTGTGGCGCAGCTGGCCCAGCAGTGGACTGACCGAGGTCAGCAGCGGGCGCATGTTCAGCCCGGCCAGCACCAGCGCAGCCAGCGTTAACGTATTGGCATGTCGGTTCATAACCCATCCTGCAGTGAAAAGGTTGTCAGCATCGCAGCAGACAGTACTATTTGGAAATGAAATAACACCATGATGGGCAGTGGATAAATGAATCGTCAGCCAATGTTTACGCCGCAGCAGCTATTAAGCTTTGTGGCGGTGTGCGAGACCGCCAGCTTTACCCGCGCCGCCGAGCGTGTGCACCTGTCGCAGTCGACGGTCAGTCAGCAGGTGCGGCGGCTGGAAGAGATGGTGGGTAAAGCGCTGTTACAGCGCACCTCACATCAGGTGGCGCTGACCGAAGAGGGAGAAAAATTGCTCGGCTACGCGCGGCGCATCATCGCCCTTAACGGCGAAGCGCACGATGTGCTGAGCGATAAGTGGCGCGACGGCATTGTGCGCATTGGCGTGCCGGAGGATTTTGCCGCCCCGACCGCCAGCCTGCTGGCCGGATTCAGCCGACAGCATCCGCAACTGCGTCTTGACGTGATGAGCGGCATGTACGTCGATCTGCATCGCGCATGGCAGCGCGAAGAGCTGGATCTGATGCTGATCAAGCAGCCGGGCGGCGATCGCCCGCTGGCCGCCCGGCCCGAGCCACTGCTGTGGCTGGACAGTGCCGAACACCCCTGCTTTGACCAGACGCCGCTGCCGCTGGTGGTGTTTCCGCAGCAGGGGCTGTATCGCGAAGAGATGTGTCAGACACTGGATGCGCTCGGCCGCAGCTGGCGCATCAGCTACAGCAGCGCCAGTCTCGTGGCCCTCGCCAGCGCCAGCGCCGCTGGTCTCGGCCTGACGCTGCTGCCCGCCAGCTGCCGCCTGCCCGGTCACCGCGTGCTGGGCAGCGCTGAGGGTTTACCGGTGATCAGCCATTTTGAGCTGGCGCTGTTCTGCCGTAAGCCGCAGGATGCGCTGCAACAGGCGCTGGCCGCTGCGCTGGTGCAATTCTGCCAGCTACAGTGGCAGTGATTTTTCCACTGCCTGGCAGTGGGAAATATCGCAGCGCGGCGGCGTCGGTTTTGCCAGATTAGGTTTTTTCCTTTTGCCTGGAGTTTCCGATGCCTCTGACCGCTTCCAGCCGCCGTGATTTCCTCAGCCACGGCGTGCGCCTTACTGCCGCAGGCAGCCTGATGATGGCTGGCATGAGCAGCGCCGCCCGTCCCGACACACCACCGGTCTCGTCCACCCCGCCGCCTGCCGTGGCGCACTATCAGCTGCTGAATGTGCGCCTCGAAGAGGGATTTGAGCGCGACGGCGCGGAGATAGTCGCCACCCGCACTGCGCTGTACGACATCACCATTAAAGAAGGCAAGTTCAGCGCCATTAGCGCCGCCGGCCAGGCGCGCCAGCCTGCCCTGCCGCAGTGGGATGCCGGCGGTGCGCTGCTGTTACCGCGCACGCGGGACATGCACATCCATCTGGATAAAACCTTCTACGGCGGACCGTGGCAGGCACCGCGCCCGCGGCAGGGCAAGACCATCATGGATATGATTGCGCGCGAGCAGGTGCTGATTCCCCAGCTGCTGCCAACCTCGCAGGCGCGCGCCGAAGCGCTGATTGGCCTGCTGCAAAGTAAAGGCAGCACCGAAGCGCGCAGCCACTGCAACATCGATCCAGTCAGTGGCCTGAAAAGTCTCGAACATCTGCAGCTGGCGCTGGCCAACCATCCGGCGTTTCGCTGTGAGATCGTCGCCTTTCCGCAGCATGGTTTGCTGCATTCGCAGGTCGATGGTCTGATGCGTGAGGCGATGCAGCTCGGCGTGCAGTATGTCGGTGGGCTGGATCCCACTAACGTGGACGGTGCCATGCAGGCTTCACTTGATGCGATGTTCCGCATCGCGCTGGATTACGATCGCGGCGTGGATATTCACCTGCATGAGACCAGCGCCGCCGGCGTGGCAGCCATTCAGTACATGATCGCCACTATCGCCCGTAACCCGCAGCTGAAAGGCAAAGTGACGCTGAGCCACGGTTTCGCGCTCGCCACGCTGGAAGGTAAGGCGCTGGATGAGATTATCGCCGGCATGGCCGAACAGCAGATGAGCGTGGCGTCAACGATTCCGATTGGCAAGCTGACGATGCCATTGCCGCAGCTGCAGGCAGCGGGCGTGACGGTGATGACCGGCACCGACAGCGTGATCGATCACTGGTCGCCATTCGGCACCGGCAGCATGCTGGAGAAAGCCAATCTGTATGCCCAGCTGTATCGCGGATCGGATGAGTTTGGCCTGAGCCGCGCGCTGCATATCGCCACCGGCGGCATTCTGCCGCTCGCCAATAGCGGTGAGCGCCAGTGGCCGCAGCTGCAGGATGAAGCCAGTATGATGCTGGTCGACGCCAGCTGCTCGGCGGAAGCCGTGGCGCGCATTGCGCCGGTGCGCGCTACGTTCCAGCGCGGCACGCCGGTATTCAGCGCCTGAAGGCGCATTGCAGCCAGCATCAGCACGCCAGTTCCGGCCACAAAAAAGCCTCCCGCAGGAGGCTTTGGAAGATGACACCGGCGCGGCAAGCCCGATGATAATGCTGGATTTAAGACAACATCTGAATCGCCAGCGCATACAGGCGCTGGTGCTCATCGTCATTAACAGGCTCTTCTTCCGCATAACAGGCAATCATGGAGCTGACTTTATCGGAGGATAACGTCTCTCCATGCAGATGCAGCGTTAGCACGGCGCGGCCGACGATTTTCAGAACGTCTTCGTTTTGTCCCTGGACATAGTGACTCAATGAGGTGACCTCTGAAGTAATTATTAATTGCCAAATGGCGCGCTAAATATAAAGCAAAGCGGTTAGGATTTTTACTCAGATTTTCCGCATAACAGGTAACATATAAGCGAAATCTTACTGAAAATAGCCGTAACATGCCGCGATATTGCCGCTTACCTGCCGCTAATATCATTTTTTCCCTCGAAAAAGCGTTTTTACCGTTCGTGCTGCCTCGTGTGAAATTCGGAACATTCATTAAAACTTTGCGATAGTTGCACCTCATCATTGACCTGACAAAGCGCAACGGCTGACTAATTTCTCTGCGTGATTATTACCGCAATTGCCGTTGCCGATAGCCCGCCTTTCTGCCAGACTGGCCGCCGCTATTCCTGCTACTACCTGAGATGCTCCTGTGACTGCTTTTTCTACCCTGACGCAACTGCCTGCCAGCCAGCTCGACAACCTGCGCGAGATGGGCTTCGACGCCATGACGCCGATTCAGGCCGCTTCCCTGCCGGCCATCCTTAGCGGACGCGATGTGCGGGCGCAGGCGCAAACCGGCAGCGGCAAAACCGCCGCCTTCGGTATTGGCGTGCTGAACCGCATCGACAGCGGGCGTTTTCATACCCAGGCGCTGGTGCTGTGCCCGACGCGTGAACTGGCCGACCAGGTCAGCAACGTGCTGCGTCAGCTGGCGCGCTTTACCCGCAATATCAAGATCCTGACGCTGTGCGGCGGCCAGCCAATGAGTGCGCAGCGCGACTCGCTGGTGCATGCGCCGCATATTGTGGTCGGCACGCCGGGGCGCATCCTCGATCATCTCAAGCGTGACAATCTCGATTTAAGTCAGTTGCAGAGCCTGGTGCTGGACGAAGCCGATCGCATGCTGGAGATGGGTTTCCGCGACGATATGGAAGCCATCATTGGCTTTACGCCGGATTCGCGTCAGACGCTGCTGTTCTCCGCCACCTGGCCCGATACCATTGCCAGCCTGAGTCAGCGCTTTCAGCGCGATGCGCTGGCAGTAGCGACCGAAGCGCAGTCGGAACTGCCGGCAATTGAGCAGCAGTTTATTGAAGCCAGCGCCAGCGAGCGTATCAACCTGCTCAGCGCCCTGCTCAGCCAGCAGCAACCGGCTTCCTGCGTGGTGTTCTGTAACACCAAACGGGAATGCGATGAGATTGCGGCCGCGCTCAACGATCGCCAGATCAGCGCGCTGGCGCTGCACGGCGATCTGGAACAGCGCGATCGCGAACGCGTGCTGATTCGCTTTGCCAACGGCAGCATCCGCGTGCTGATCGCCACCGACGTCGCCGCGCGCGGCCTCGACATTAAATCGCTGGCGCTGGTGGTTAACTTCCAGCTGGCGTGGGATCCGGAAGTGCACATTCACCGCATTGGCCGTACCGGCCGCGCCGGCGAACAGGGGCTGGCGGTCAGCTTTGTGGCGGCCGACGAAATGGTGCGCGCTCATGCGCTGGAAGATTACCTGCAGCAGAAGCTCAACTGGCAGCCGGCCAGCACGCTGAAAGGCAAAGGCGCACAGCCGCTGCCGGCGGCGATGATGACGCTGTGCATTGACGGTGGGCGTAAAGCCAAGATGCGTCCCGGCGATATTCTGGGCGCCCTGACCGGTGAAGCCGGCTTCAGCGGCGATCAGATCGGTAAAATCGATCTTACGCCGACCCATGCGTATGTCGCCATTGACGCCGCACAGGCGAAGAAAGCGCTGATCAAGCTGAAAGAGGGCAAGATCAAAGGCAAAAGCGTGCGCGCGATTCTGCTGAAGTAACTGTCGTGAGCGTGAGGGCGATCGCCCTTACGCTAAATTTTCATCGCCCTTCCCTTCATTTTTTTCCTCCGCTGCCGATAAGTTAATCATGGCGCTATTGCCCTGCCCTTTACTCCGCCCAGATTCTGCCCCGAGGCCACAATGGATAATTTTCAGAAAGAGATCGATGAACGCGCCAACCTTGCGCTTTCTAACAAATTCGAACTGCTGCTGTTCCGGCTGGGTTCCGATCGGCTGAAAGGCAAGTCTGAGCTGTACGGCATCAACGTATTTAAACTGCGTGAAATTGTGCCGATGCCGACGATTACCCGCGCCGCCGGCATGAATTCACCGCTGCTCGGCATGGCCAGTATTCGCGGCCAGTTTATTCCGGTGATCGACCTGCCGGCAGTAACTGGCTGCAAACCGGAAACCGGCCTCAACCTGCTGCTGGTGACCGAGTACGCGCGCAGCACCCAGGCATTTGCCGTGGAATCGGTGGAGAACATTGTGCGTCTCGACTGGAATCAGGTGCACACGGCGGAAGCGGGCATCGGCAGCCGTAACATCACCAGCATCGCCTGTCTGGACACCGACGGTCAGAGCAACAATCTGGCACTGGTGCTCGACGTCGAGCAGATTCTGTATGACATCATTCCGTCGGTGCGTGGTGTTGAGCCGAGCGAAGAGACGGCGAAGAATTTCAACCTTAAACCCGGCCAGGTAGCGATTGTTGCTGAAGACTCCAAAGTGGCGCGTCAGCTGCTGGAACAGGGGCTGAAAAGCATGGGCATTCCGGCCATCATGCACAATACCGGGCTTGAAGCGTGGATTAAAATCAGCGAGATGCAGAAAGAAGCGCAGGCTAACGGCGAGTCGATTCACGACAAAATCGCGCTGGTGCTGACCGACCTCGAAATGCCGGAGATGGACGGCTTTACCCTGACGCGCAACATCAAGCGCGACGACGCGCTGCGGCAGATTCCGGTGGTGATTCACTCTTCGCTGTCCGGCAGCGCCAACGAAGATCACGTGCGCAAAGTGGGCGCTGACGGTTACGTCGCTAAGTTTGAAATCAACGAGCTTTCCAGCGTGATTTATCGCGTGCTGGAGAAGAAGCGCTAAGCGCTTACCCCGATTATCCCTTCAGGCGCGATGTTCGCGCCTTTTTTGTGCCCGCTCGCCTGCCTTCAGCAGCATTACCGTAACGGCGTATTTATCCTGTCTTACTGATCTATTAATCGTCTGAGGTCACCATGAATGGTGACCCTACAGGGCCTCTGCGTGTTTTTTGCAGGGTGCAGTTTATTGCGCATTCCGCCACGGTGCGGAAAATGAAATGCGCGATGAATCGCGCCGCTACGGTTTGTGCGACGGGATAATGCAGATATCGCATCCGCCTCTGCGCGTTTTTGTAGGGTGCGCAATTTTGCGCACCGGCACAGGCCGTGATGCCAGCTAATTACGACCAGTGATTAATCAACCTTAAGCCCTCTTAACCGTTTTGTGACAAATCCCTAAAAAATTAAAGTTAAAACATTAGCAACCGATAACTTTAGCGCCTGCGCTGGTGGCGCCAGACCCGTCTCGTCGCAATGGCAAAAAATCTTTCCTTTACACATCATCGACATATTGCAGGCCCATCGTCTGCGTTTCCGTTTTAATACAACAGCATTCTGGCATTGCGGGGAGATCCAATGTTGAGCTTAAAGAATATGAAGGTCGGCGTCCGCCTGGGCATCGCCTTTGGTTTAGTGGTGGCACTACTGGTGGTGATTGGTATTACCTCAATCATGAAGATCAACAACATCAAGAGCGGCATTACTTCGATTGTGGAAGATCGCTATGTAAAAGTGCGGCTCGGCTTTGACGTGCGCGATGGCGTCAACGATCAGATCAAATACCTGCGCGGCATCGTCATCGATACCACCCGACCGCAGTTCAACGTGCAGCGCTTTCAGCAGCTGGCAGACGCCACCGCCCGTACCAACGCGGCGATGAAGAAGATCGAAGCAATTCAGATTACCGCCGTAGGCAAGAAGAAAATTGCCAGCCTGCTGGCTGCCAGTCAGCAGTTTGAACAGCAGAAAAATGAGGTGCTGGATCTGGTGCGGGCCGGTAAAGCCGATGACGCCAGCTACTACGTGCTGAAAAAAATTACCGCCGTGCAGAATGCCTACCTCGACCTGGCGGTGGCGTTTGCTGATTCCCAGTCCTCACAGCTCCAGCAGGAAGGCGCCGGCATTATCGACGATGGCACCACGGCGATTGAAGTCACGCTGGTGTTCTCCGCGCTCGCCATTCTCGCTGCCGTGGTGATGGGCTGGCTGCTAACCCGTTCGATTGTGCATCCGCTGAATGAAGCGGTGACCATCGCCAGCAAAGTGGCTGCCGGCGATCTCAGCTCGCGCATTGAAATACGCAGCAAAGATGAAACTGGCGCGCTGATGCAGGCGCTGCAGGCGATGAACGATAACCTGCTGACCATTGTTTCCGACGTACGCGCTGGATCCGACACCATCGCCGTGGCGTCCAACCAGATCTCCAGCGGCAACATCGATCTCTCTTCGCGCACTGAACAGCAGGCCAGCTCGCTGGAAGAGACGGCGTCCGCGATGGAGCAAATGACCGCTACCGTGAAGCACAACGCCGACAATGCGCGCGAAGCCAACTCGCTGGTGGCGAAAACCTCCGGCGTCGCCAAAGAAGGCGGTGAAGTGATGGAGCAGGTGATTGTGAAGATGGAGGCGATTGCCCTCTCCTCGAAGAAGATTGTCGACATCATCAGCGTGATCGACTCTATCGCCTTCCAGACCAACATCCTGTCGCTCAACGCGGCGGTGGAAGCGGCGCGCGCCGGTGAACAGGGTCGCGGATTTGCCGTCGTCGCTACCGAAGTGCGTAACCTGGCGCAGCGTTCTGCCTCCGCGGCGAAAGAGATCAAAGTGCTGATTGAAGACTCGGTGGCGAAGGTGGATGAAGGCAGCCGTCTGGTGACGCACGCCGGTTCAACCATTGGTGAAGTGGTCAATAGCGTAAGCAGCGTGGCGGAGATCATGAGCGAAATCACCATTGCCAGCAGCGAACAGAGCAGCGGCATCAGTGAAATCAATCAGGCCATTACGCAGATGGAAGCGGTGACGCAGCAGAACGCCGCGCTGGTGCAGGAAGCGTCTGCTGCGTCTCAGGCGCTGCAGGAGCAGGCCGACCGTCTGGCGCAGTCGATGAGCGTGTTTAAAACCGCTGCGGTTTAAAACAGACAGCCCCGTTCTGCATGCGTCAGACGGGGCCGTTCAGTGTCGCTGGCGTTGTCATGGCGGTGCGCATCGGGTCCGGCGCACCGCGTCCTGCTGTTAATTCATCAGCGAATAAGCGATGGATGAAATCGCCAGAATCCCCACCAGCACCACAAACAGGTTGCTGATTTTGCCGCTGTACTGGCGCATCGCCGGGACTTTATGAATAGCGTACATCGGCATCAGGAACAGAATCATCGCAATCACCGGCCCGCCCAGCGTCTCAATCATGCCGAGAATGCTCGGGTTCAGAGTGGCAACCAGCCAGGTGGTCAGCAGCATAAACAGCGTGGTCAGGCGATTCATTTTCTGCGGTGTGATGGTTTTGCCGCGGCTGCGCAGCGACTTCGCCACCATGCCGTTAAAGCCTTCACGCGCGCCCAGATAGTGGCCGAGGAACGATTTGGTGATCGCCACGATGGCGACAATCGGCCCCATCCAGGCAATCATCGGCACGTTAAAGTGGTTCGCCAGATAGGAGAGAATGGTGATGTTCTGCGCCTTTGCTGCCTGTAAATCGGCGGGCGACAGGCTCAGCACGCAGCTGAACACAAAGAACATCACGGTCACCACCATCATCAGATGGGCGCTGGCGAGAATGCGTGAACACTTCTTCTCCGCGCCGGCACCGTACTCGGCGCGTTTCGCCACGGCAAAAGACGAGATAATCGGCGAATGGTTGAAGGAGAACACCATCACCGGAATCGCCAGCCACAGCGTCATCCAGATACTGCTGTCGCTACCGCTTTGCGCAAACGATAAGGTCTCCAGCGCCGCACCGTGCCAGTGCGGCACCAGATACGCAGCCAGCAACATCAGCACTGCCACAAACGGAAACACCAGCACGCTCATCGCTTTGACAATCATCTGCTCGCCGAAGCGCACCACCGTCATCATGCCAGCGATCAAAATCAGCGACAGCAGCGCACGCGGCGGCGATACCAGCCCGAGCTGGTGCACAATAAAGCTGTCCACGGTATTGGTGATCGCTACGCTGTACATCAGCAGGATCGGGTAGATGGCAAAGAAGTAGAGCAGCGTGATGATCTTACCGGCGCCGACACCGAAATGCTCTTCCACTACGTCCGTGATATCCGCATTGGGATTTTTGCCGGAGAGCACAAAACGCGTCAGCGCACGGTGCGCAAAGAAGGTCATCGGGAAGGCGAGAATCGCCATGATGAGTAATGGAATCAACCCGCCCGCGCCGGCGTTAATCGGCAGAAACAGCACCCCTGCGCCAATCGCGGTGCCGTACAGGCCCAGCATCCACACCGTATCACTCTTGCGCCAGCCGGTAGCTGCCGCCTCCACCGTACCGAGGGTACCGGTTTGTGAGTTATCCATCTGTCTCTCCAAAATTGTCTCAAATGCAGCCGGAACGACGGCTAAAAATTCGCGGCGGCCTGCAGCGTGCGGTCGCTTCACAAAACGCGCCTATGCTACCCGTTTTTGCCCGGCGTGGATTGCCGCAACGCAAGACATGCATCACAAAGGCGGTAAAAATGCGCGAGATGGCGATAAAAGCAACAATAACGCACGAAACACGCACGCAATCGATTGCCTGGGGCGCTATTTGACCTGAGAAGCGCCAGGAGTGCAAGACACAGCGCGAAGTGGACGTGAGCGGGAGAATGAAGCGCGGGGATGTTGCCAGCAGCAGAGCGCTGAGGAGGAAACTCCCCCGGCAGCTAGCCTCGGGCAACGCAGCACGTCGCCAGAGGATAACGCCGGGAGAATTGAAAATCAGAACGCCCGCATTCTGTAGAGGGCATAAAGGAAATAGTACGCTGTGATAGTATTTAAATTCATAATCA